>NZ_JBFRCN010000082.1:0-25792 GCF_040965835.1 Paraburkholderia sp. BR10872 | reverse complement strand
TGAACGCCGCTGAGTGCGTGCGTCGGGTTCGTTTCGTCATTTCCTCGGTTCCTTTGCCTGCATTATCGCTGGCTCAGGCCCCGGCCGTTCCACTTATCCCGCTGTCTGATTTTGCGCGGCCACCTCTATCCGGGCGATTTGCTCATCAAATCCGCTCAATCCGTTCCACTACTAGCGCAGCGTGTCCGTCCACGCGGCAGGCATCCGCCGCGCTACGTAAGGCAGTAGACCTTGCTCACCGTTCCCTGGAACAGTGCTTCGCGCTCATCGGCGCCAGCTTGCGCAGTCAATTTCCTGAAAGCGTTCCAACCGTTTCTGAATGGGTGGCATCCCTTATCGACAGGGAAATTGCTCTCGCACATGCAGCGCTCCGCACCGAACGCTTCGATACACGTATGCATCCAAGGCTTCCACGCGTGCGCCAGCTCATCCGATGACGGCGGACGTTCGCCCTTTTCAAACGCGAAGCCATTCATACGCATGCCGAGGCCACCAAGCTTCACATAAACATTCGGCAACCCGGCGAGCATGCGCATCGAACGGGACCAGGCATCGAACACTTCCACGCGCTGATTCGCATAGCACGCGATGCGGACGACACCGCCGCAATGGTTGATGATGAAAGGTGTATCCGGAAAGGCCTTTGCCATGTCGAACAGCTCCGGCAATTGCGGAAAGAATAGCCATGCGTCGTACGACAGGCCCAGCGGAGCCAGTTGTGCAACGCCCGCCCGATAGTCGGGGTCAAGCAGCAGCCCTCGCGGCGGCGCCGAAAAGGGATTGGCGAGTGTCTGGTCCGCGTCCCATGTAACGAGATGTCGAATGCCACAGAACCGGCCATCGCCGGCGTGCAGTTCCGCTCCGAGAACATCGCGCACCGCCGCGCCCCGTCGAAGATCCGCGTAGCCGATCATACCTTTCGCTACCTGTGGCTTGCCGCCTTGCAACGCCGCGGTGACGCCAGCCACGTATTCGATTTCGCCGACCGGGCGCAACGACTCCGGACCAGAGGCGCGATACCGTGTCAGCGCCTGCATGAACACGGAGGCGGTGATGTTATGACCCGTGCGCGCGTCCTCGAGGTACTCGTCGAGAAGGTAGGTCCAGCCCGGTCGTTCGTAAAAGTGATGATGCGCGTCGATGATCGGCATATCGGGTTCGAGCGCCCCTTCGCCACCGGAGGCGAGCCAGTCGGCACTAACGGGGCAGCTAGTTGTTGGTTATACTCACGGAATGCGTTTCCTCTTTTGCAAATGCAAGACGCGCGCTGATAGCGGGCAACAACATCGATGTTGCGAGAGCGCCGAGGACCTGAGGGCGTCGGAACGAGGGACGTGGCTCCATTCTTAATCTCCGCGACCGAAGGCGTAGAGGGAAAAGGTCAGCAAGGTCGTGATACCCAGCACGATCGAAAGACCAGAAGCCGGCCTCGCCGATGCCCAGCAGCAGCCGGATCGCGTAAAAGCTCTTTGGGCCCACGGCCAGCGCTGTTGCCGCTGCGAAGAAGCCCCACGTGATCACGATTCGCGCGAGCCAGCGCGGCCCACCGAAGCGGTACAACGCCAGGTTGCTCGGAACCTCGAACACGCAGTACCCGGCGAACATGATGCCCGCGCCCCACCCGAACTGTGTGGCGGTCAAACCAAGATCGCGATTCATCGTCAACGCCGCGAAACCGACGCTCGTGCGATCCAGGTCGTTGAAGAAGTACGCAGGCGCGATCAGCGGAATGAAACGCCACGCCGCCTTCCTGACCGCGGACTGCACATGAGCGGACGCGAACGCGCTGCCCGTTGCGATGTTTGATGAGATGGATGTCATGTCGTTTCTCCGCGCGGCGGCCTCTCCTGCTTCCGCGGCTCGATGATTCCATGTGTCTTTCGTGTTACGTGGCTGCTTCAGGCGCTGGCGAGTTCGTTCGCCGAAGGCTTCGACGCATCGCCAGGCTGCCTGTACGCACACTTGAGGACACCGAACTCGGTCAATTGCCTCACATCCTCCGGCCTGTATTCGAGACCCATCAGAAGCGCTCGCGTGTCCTGACCCAGTGAGGGCGGTCCCGCGCGCAGTTGCAAGCGCTCGCCGCCGAGCGTCAAGGGCCGCAGCGGCGTCCTCGTCTCGATGGGCCGCCCTGCGCCACTGGCATCGGACGGCAAAGTCACCTCGGCGAGCCCGAAAGCGTCGCAGAACAGTGCCCATTGGGTATCGGAGACCACCACCAAAAAATCTGCTCCCCGTTCTTGACCGAAAACACGTCGTAGACAGCCCACGCGAAAATGCGGTTCGGCATCGGCGCCGCGGCCTGGCCCGTCACGGCAAACTGCATCATGTGCTGGGCTACGAGGAACACATTGTTCTCGAACAACGCGCAGGGCACTTCCTGACCGCGGCCCGTGCCTTCGCGTTGAGCCAGCGCCGCCATTGCGCCGAACATACCGCCCATGATGTCGTTGACGCTCGTCCCGGCGCTTAGCGGTCTGCCCTCGGGCCCCGTCATGTAAGCGAGTCCGCCCATCATTTGCACGACTTCGTCGAGCGCGGTGCGATGATCGTACGGGCCGGGCAGAAACCCCTTGTGCGACGCATAGACGAGACGTGGATTGACCCTGGAAAGCGCGACATACCCGAGGCCTAGCTTGTCCACTCTTGAAGTTTTCGCTGAACACCGCAGCCGCGGCAAGCAGCTTGTGGACGATTTCCACGCCACGCGGGTCTTTCACATCGACCGCAATGCTTTTCCTGTTCCCGTTGAACGTGCCGAAGAAGTCCACTCCGGAGCCGCACAAGGCACGTTCGCTGGCACCGATCCCTGCCCCCCGCGAAATCAATACTCCCAACCGGTCGGATAATCCCAGCCTAGGCCGACGCGGTACCCGTGACCCAGAAAGCCGTGGTTACCTTTGACTACATCGTGAAACGCCGGCGGATTAGCGGCCGCAGTCTTATATATCGATGCGCCGGGGAAACCGAATGTATTGTCACTGGCTGACAGCAAGCGAGCGAAGAGCCCGACGAATCTCGGTGAGGCCAAGCTTGTTCCGCCAAACGGCGAGGCATTGCCGTGCCGTAGATAAGCGCCCCAGTTTCCGCCTTTGCATCAAAGGGAATGTCGGGCACGCCGCGCCCAGATGGACCCGCAGAGGACCTTAGCGCAGATTGCCACGGCGGCATTGGTCCGTAGGGGCGAGTGCCGCCCCCTGTCGCCCACAGGACTCCTTCTTCCACCCATCGTTCCAGACGCATAAGCTCCGCTATGAGTTGTGTAAAGCGCTGTTCCGCCAACAGAAATGACGTGCGGGGACGAAGACGGCAATGAAAGCATCGAAACCGCTCCTGTCCGCTCGTCAGCCGGACTTGAGTGCTGATGGACCACTCCCGGCAGATGTTCAAAAGACAAGTCAACCGAAGTCACAACGTGCATCAAGCGATGAGTCGCATCGTGACGACTCAGACAAGCACCAATATGACTCGCTCACCAACTTCAATTGTTAGCCCGAGCCGGCAGGGATTCACGCAGGCTATCAAGAGAGATATGACGCTCTCCGTCGGCTTCCTGAAGAACTCTGAACACCTTTTGCTCAGCGGGCGTGGAAATGACAAAGTCGTTGTACGCTTTCAGCAGGAGATTTCGATAAACCAAGAATAAGGTTGCGTCGTGATCCGCGGACAGGTCCTCCGACTGTCTGATGTACTGGAAGAAACGCCTTAGTATATGTAATCGACTTACGTCCACCACCTTGTCGTCATATGAGATGGCGAAGAATCGGAAGAAGTCCTCAGCCGACGAAAGCCGGTGCAGTTTATCGATCAGTACTTTCATGTTGTTGCTCCGCATGACAAAGTTGGCCGCAAAGCCGTGCGTAGCGAGGCGGCGAGTTTTATATGCCATCGTTAAGCGCTTTCAAATTGACGAAAGGTATTAACTTGTCTGCGCCTTCTAACTTAGCGGCCGACGGCACGCAAGGTCCGTGCCTGTCCCACCTAAACCTGGAAGGTGTTGTGGCATGCATCGCCATTCCCGATCACCGTAACAGGGGGGGCCGGTCTCACGTTGCCTTTGTCTGAATCGTCGGGATTGTCTGGATTGTGACAGCGTGGCGCGTTGCGCGAAGCGCATCCGCTTCGGTTGCCGGCGAAACTTTACTGAACATGAGTTGGGACGTTGCTGGCGCAACTCAGTCTGCTCGGGCCACTAAGAACGGACTTGGTCGCCGGATAGGTCAATAGTTTATCCGTCACGAGTTTGGTCTGCGAAAGCCAGCGGGGCGATTCGAAGCGTGTCGTTTGGTTACGACTAGAACCTGTCTGATGAGTGACACAGGTCAAGACTACCTTTCCAAGCGTTTGCGGTTACAGCGGTATCGCCTGCGTCGATAAGACTTCCTTTAACACCTTGAAGCTATGCAGTTCCCGTACTCCCGGCAGTTGCAACGCTTGTGCAGCATGCAACCGGTTGAAGCTTTCGTTGCCGCGCGCTCGAACGAGCAAGATATAGTCAAACCTCCCGCTCACTGCGTGGCACGCTACGCAGCCAGACACCTTCTGCGCCGCTTTCTCGAATGAGGCAAACGCCTCGGGCGTCGAGCCGTCCAGCACGATCCCGATTACGGCGAACATGCCCGCGCCTAGAGCCTTCGCGTCGAGCAGTGCGACGACTCTTCGTATCAGTCCCGTCTCCTTGAGTCGTTCCACACGCCGCAGGCACGCAGGAGCACTGCGTTTCACTTTCGCTGCAAGGCTGACAATCGATAGCGAGGCGTCTTGCTGCAAGTGTCTGAGGATCGCGCGGTCTACGGAATCCAAGACGGCTATGCCCTTCTGGGCCACGACTGGATGCTCTATCATTTTCATTTCACTCATCTCCCATCCGAAGAATTAGATGTCATCCGAAAAATGTATCGTTGTTTCATGCGTTATCCGTGCAACTCGCTCTCCCCAAGCGAGAGTCGCCTGCGCCAACCATTCTATTTCTGCTAACTTCGCGCCGTTGTTCCGCCTGCGTTTCCCGAGCGTGGCGCTAGTTTCTCTGTGTATAGGATAAACTTAGTTTAACGTCGAATGTAGACGTCCAAGATCGCAAACTTCAACTGGTTAAAGAGGACGTGTATCGACTCGCGATGAGTCGCAAGGCTCGCGCCCCGGATCTCGCTCACTTGTTTGCTATGGCGCAAGGAGATCTGCACCTTGCCGTTCCGCGCATTGCTTCACTCTTGCACACTCACCTCAGCAATCTAATTCCGTATCTGAGCGATAGTATTGCGAGCGATGTGGCGCAGTACTTGCTTTCCTTCCTCGTGCAGATTCACATTGTAGAGACGGATATAGTTCTCTATTAATTTTCCAGGAAAATCTATGATCTCCCAACGATCAAGCATATCGACAGAACCCGCGTGTGAATTTTTTACGTTCACGGCCCGAGCAGCAAAAGAAGCCGCCGAGCTTGTCGCGCAGAGCCACGAAGCGCCGCTTTATATTCGACTGCGTGCCGAATTTCATGCGGGAAGACAGCCGGAATATTTTATTGTCCTGGTTGACTCCGTAAGCGATTCCGACACGAAGGTGCTTACACAGGGCCTCACTGTGTTCGTGGACGAGACTAACCTACGTTATTTTATCGGCACGCAGATCGACTATGAGGAAGATACCCCGCTTCCGCGCTTCGTGATTGAAAGTCCGATCGCATCAACATCCTGCGGCCGAAGTGAATCATTTTCCTCATGTCCGCGCTAACATCGTAGCAGCCTGATATTTATCCCGCTTGCACGTGGTCTCGATGCAGAACAAGATGGTGAATCGGCGACGCGCGGACCACCGAATGCAATGAGAGTCGTGCAAGCCTAGGTTGGTTTGCGCGCTGGTATCAACAGTACCAGAATGAACGCACTTACGGGTTCATTCAGTCACCTAACACCCGTTGCCCAGCCATATGTGAGTACCGCTGGGCAAGCAATCATGCTGGCATCAGCCTGCGGAGCACCAGTCGCAACTGCGCTGGATTGACGCCATACCGTGGCGCGCACACGCGTACCGGGTTCAATCTCGATGCCAGACGCTGTCGGCAAGAGCCGCGGACTCGACAAGGGTCTCGTCGCTCGCCAGCTTTGATTGGATCCGCAATGCACAGAACCTGATCCTGACAGGGCCACTGGCGCCGGAAAAGACTGCTTGCCTGCGCCTTCGGCCAGCAGACTTGCCGACACGTGCCTTTCCGTGCTTTACGTGGGCTTCGCCCGGCTATTTGAGGTATTGAAGCGACAATCACGCCGGCACGCGGTACTCGATCATTACCAACCAATTTCCCCCAAGCACTGGCGCGCCCGGCTCAAATCGCCCACGCTTCCCGATACGAATTGAGCATCCATTGAGCACCCAAGCTTGCAGCGAAGAGGCGATTCGATGTGCAAGAATGACGCGCCTAGTCCGATCTCGAACAGTCGCGGTAGAATTGAACTCTACGCCGCACTCCCCCTAGCCTGGTCGACTTCACCAAAACGGCCGCTCAACTCGCCGGAAATAGGCAGCTGCACCTCAGTCCTGGACGACGGTTCGAAATCGCAACAAACTTCACGGCGATCAAATTGATCGGGATCGACGTGGCGAACGGGCGGAGCTTCCAGTTCTTCTCGCCCAGCTCAAGAACCATGTCCAGGCGGACACCTAGCGTCGTATTCGTCCACGGAGGGCTGTGTCAGACGCGTCCGTTTGCGTGCTCCTCGGAGAAGATGAGCGCGCGAATCCCGCTCTACACCAGCAGGGCTTACTTCCCCTGCCCTCTTTCATTGCATCAAGTCAATTCATCGAGATTTACAACTTCCAGCAGGGGCTTTTAGAGGATAGTTGCTAATCGGACTACGGAGCGCGGCCATACCCGCGTGCTGTGGACAACTAGTAAAAAATCGTGCGGACCGCGATCCGCCGAGCGGCCGCGCACGATCGCCCACGTCGAGGGCCTGGGCAAACCAAGTCTAGGCAACAATCATTCTGTCATCAGCGAACAATGTCATAACTGTAATCAGTCTTTGCAATGTCGATTGTACTTGCATCGAGCTTTTCGAAGAATTCGTCAAGTAGTGCCAATAGAACGCGCAATCCTCCCTCATATCCCCACGTCGGGAAACGGTGATAGTGGTGCCGGTCAAAAATAGGAAACACGAGTCGCACTAGCGGTGTTCGCGTATCACGCTCCAAGTATTTCCCATGAGTGTTGCCGATCAGGAAATCGACTGGTTCGGTAAATAGCAGCGAGCGCAGATGCCAGAGATCGCGCTTCGGATAGGCGCTGCATCCCGCACCGTATGGCGACGCGTCCAACAACGCCTTGACCTTCTCGGCCCAGCCGTCGTTACCGTTTGTCGACACAATATGCACCGGCTCTGCACCGAGCTCGAGCAGGAATTGCGTGTAACCTAGCATCTGATCGGGATCGCCGTAGAGCGCATAGCGTTTGCCATGGAGAATAGCCTGACTGTCCGCCATTGCATCAACGAGTTGCCCCCGCTCCCTTTCCAGTTCAGGCGGAATCGGTCGGCCCGTGACACGCGATATCTCCATGAGGAAATGGTCGGTACCAGAAACGCCGACTGGCGAATTAAGCACAATTACCTCTTGGCCGTGTTCCGCGATATACTTCGCCGTCTTTTCGCAGCAATATTCTTGAAAAATGAACGTTGCTTTCGCATTCAGGGCACGTTCAACTTCTTCCTTCGTGGTCCCACCCTCGTACATGCGGAATTCGCCATCCGTTGGTGTGTTCCATGTGTCGGAAGGATCGCAGATGATGTTGACGTTCACGCCGAACAGATCGAAGATACGTCGAACCTCCTTGATGTTGCCCACCACGAAACCGTCAAAGCCACCGATAAAGTTTACACTCTTGTCCTGCACACGTATGAGTGGTGTTGCGGTACCGGCCTTGCCGTCCCAGAAGTGTTTGAGAATGCCCAGTAGAGCGTTGTCGTAACCCGTCACATGACTGCCGACAAACGCGGGCGTGTGAGCGAACGGCACGTCGTAGTCTTGCGGAACGCTTCCCTTCTGCTTACTATTCTTGATGAATGCATCGAGGTCGTCACCGATGACCTCTGCCATGCAGGTCGTCGATACGGCGATCATCTCGGGCTTATAAAGGTTGTATGCATTCGCCAGACCGTCGATCATATTATTGAGACCCCCGAAAACCGCCGCGTCTTCGGTCATTGACGAACTCACGCACGACGTCGGCTCCTTGAAGTGCCGCGAAAAGTGTGAGCGATAATAGGCCACGCAGCCCTGAGAGCCGTGCACGAACGGCAGTGTCTTATGAAAGCCGTTTGCCACAAATACCGCCCCCAGAGGCTGGCAGGCCTTCGCTGGATTGATGGTTAGCGAGTCGCGCGCGAAGTTTTTCTGCTTGTAGTCTTCAGTCTTTGTCCATTCGGCAACCTCTCTCACCGCCTCATCAGGATGGTTAAACTCAAAATGTTGCTTCTTGTTTCGCAAAAGCTCCTGATATTCCGGCTCGCGAAAGAGCAGTTCGTGATCGAGAATTTTGTCGCTTGATTGGGGCATGACTCGCTCCTGAATCGATTTCCTGAAGAGCCGTCCGGCGACACGGCCGTACCGCCAACGGGGCCACCTGGCTCACGCTGCCTTTTTCCAAGGTGACTTGGAGAGATTCCAGACAGGACTCGAAATTGCCATGTCCATGTCGCGCGCAAAGATCGCGAATCCGTCGTAGCCGTGGTACGGTCCTGAATAATCCCAACTGTGCATCTGGCGGAAAGGAACACCCATCTTCTGAAAGACGTACTTTTCCTTGATTCCTGAACCTACGAGGTCCGGCCGCATGCATTCGACGAACCGCTCGAATTCGTAGCCGGTCACGTCGTCGTAAATTAGCGTGCCGTCGTGAATGTGATGCGTAGTGCGCTGATAGTCATCGTTGTGGGCAAACTCGTAGCCTGTGCCAATGACTTCCATGCCGAGGTCTTCGTAAGCCCCGATGACGTGGCGCGGGCGAAGGCCGCCTACAAAAAGCATCACTTTCTTACCCTCGAGGCGTGGCTTATATCTCGCGATTACCGCATCCGTGAGCAGACGGTATTTGGCGATCACTTTCTCGGCCTTGGTCTTGATCGTGTCGTCAAATCGGCTCGCAATCTCTCTCAAGCTCCTTTCAATCATTGTGGGACCAAAAAAGTTGTATTCGAGCCAAGGGACACCATACTTCTCTTCCATATGCCGGCTTATGTAATTCATTGACCGGTAGCAGTGGAGCAGGTTAAGCTTTGAGCGCGGCGTATTCTCCAGTTCAGCGAGCGTGCCGTCGCCCGACCACTGCGCAATAACGCGCAAACCCATCTCCTCAAGGAGAATGCGGCTTGACCATGCGTCGCCACCGATATTGTAGTCACCGATGATCGCAACGTCGTACGGAGTTGACTCGAGCGCGGAATATTTATTCGGATCGACACGGTCGAACACGCAATCGCGAATCGCATCGTTTGCGAGATGATGCCCAAGCGACTGCGATACGCCGCGAAATCCCTCGCAGCGTACGGGTACGATTGTGTGCCCGCCATACTGTGCGCTCTTCTTCTTCGAAACTGCCTCGATGTCATCGCCGATCAGACCGATCGGGCATTCGGTTTGAACTGATATGCCTCTGTTGAGCGGAAACAGCTCCTGAATCTCATCGACGATTTTGTCGAGTTTCTTGTCGCCACCGAACACAATGTCCTTCTCCTGAAAGTCAGAAGTAAATTGCATTGTGACAAACGTATCGACTCCGGTTGTTCCGACATAATAATTGCGGCGCGAACCCCACGAATACTGGCCGCAGCCGACTGGTCCGTGACTGATGTGAATCATGTCCTTGATCGGCCCCCAGACCACGCCCTTCGAACCGGCATATGCGCAGCCGCGAATCGTCATCACACCAGGCAGCGACTTAATGTTGGACTTCACCCCACAGTCCGGCTTACCCTGCTCGAAAGTGCATAAATGCTTGGCCCGCCGCTTGGCCATCTTCTCCGGGTAAGCTCGCAGCACTTCGTCAATGAGAGCCTTGTGAGCGGCCTTACGTTCTTCAACCGTTTCGGTCATTACATATCCATAAGTGGAGAAATGGGATCGCCGGGATCGGTTGCCGTACGCCGCACGGCAACCGTCATCCCCGCAGCCGTCAAGCGGTCAGCTCAGCCGCTGTCTTGCCAACCTTCGCCTCATCGACCTGCGACATGATTCCTTTTTCCATCAGGAGATCTTCGAGTTCGTCCATCGTGATCGGCGTTGGGATCACGCCATTGCCGGCGTTGTTATGCACCTTCTCTGCAAGCGCACGATACTGGCCGGCCTGTGCGCTCTCTGGCGCGTACTCGATCACAGTCATGCGGCGTAGTTCCGCATGTTGCACGACGTTGTCGCGCGGCACGAAGTGGATCAGACGTGTGCCGAGCATCGCTGCGAGCGATTCCGCAAGCTCGAGTTCCTTGTCGGTCTTGCGCTCGTTGCAAATGAGGCCGCCCAAACGCACACCACCGCTGTTGGCATACTTGAGAATCCCTTTTGAGATATTGTTCGCAGCGTACATAGCCATCATCTCGCCTGACATCACGATATAAATCTCCTGTGCCTTGTTCTCGCGAATTGGCATTGCAAAGCCTCCGCACACCACGTCGCCCAGCACATCGTATGAGACGTAGTCCACTCCGTCGTAGGCGCCATTCTCCTCCAGGAAATTGATCGACGTAATCACACCGCGACCCGCGCAGCCGACACCCGGCTCGGGACCGCCCGACTCCACACAGCGTATGTCTTTGTAGCCAATCTTCATGACATCCTCGAGTTCGAGGTCCTCCACAGAGCCGGCTTCCGCCGCGAGAGAGAGAATTGTGTCCTGCGCCTTCGCGTGCAGTATCAGCCGTGTCGAGTCTGCCTTCGGATCGCAGCCGACAATGAGGATCTTTTGCCCAAGGTCGCTGAGCGCCGCGAGCGTGTTTTGCGACGTGGTCGATTTTCCAATCCCGCCCTTTCCGTAGAATGCGATCTGCCGAAGTTGAGCCATCGTGGTACTCCATTGAGATAGAAGGATTAAACCAAGGTTGCCAATCAAGGCTGCAAAGCCGCGATCATGTCCTCAGCGTGCAGTGTCCATATGATCTTCTTCTGTGGAGTCACGCATTGGCCGGATGGTGTCCGCGCGGATCGCTATAGTGCAGTTTCTATGCCAACACTCCAGAATCGTTGAAATGCCATGCACATCGCGCTTTGAGAAAACATGTCGGCATGGCGCCTACCGACGTTCGCAGCGTCGGCTTCCTGACAAATCGTGCGTTGTTGTCGCAAACCAGATTTTCACCACCATTTTCGGCCCACCTCGCTCAATGGCAGTGGGCCAGAAAGGGAGGGAGGGAGGGAGGGAGGGAGGGAGGGATGTGGTGGTACGAAAGTTGCAAGTGAAACTCCATCCTTCTTGACCGATTGCGAACTGTCACTGCCAATTCACAAGTTATTCAAACTTAAGAGGAGAACCTAATGAACGATATGACTATTGACAAGGAACTTGACCAGACCGTTTTCGCCCGCTTGCAACTCGAGGGCCGTTTACTCAATGCAGTGTTCAAGGGTCCCACCAGTACACCTCGGCGCATCGGTTTTCGCGGCGAACTCGCGCTGCGCTTCGGATCGCAACTCGCTGATGAAGCGCGCCCGCCAGAGCTGTCTTGCGAGCAGGTCATGGCAGTGGCCGACGTCGGCAACCCGCATCTCATATTTTTCGCGGGGTGGTTATTGAGCTTCGAACATCTGAAAGACGTCGCCGAAGTGTTGGGAGACGCACTCTCGCCCAACGGAAAGTACTTTCTGTTCTGCGACAACATCGATCTCTCGAGCCGCTATCAGGCGCACTATCAGGGCGCAGTATTCTATGTCCTCCCTATCGTGGAATCGACGGTCTACAACGAAATACTTGAGCTCCTGTATCTCGACAAGGCAGAGCTGAAGAAAAAGGACACAGCGGGAAAACTCGACGCCGTCGCCGACGCCGGGTCGAAGTTCGACTTGTGTTTCGATCCCATCAGTTACGCGCATGGACTCGAACTGATGGGCCCAGTCCGTGATCCTAACGAAAACAGACCGGTCTAGGTTGCATTCCGCAGCGGTGCTTCCTCATGAAGAATCCACCATGCACACAAGCTATCACAACGCTCACGTAATCTAACTGGAGAATTTCCATGGCACTGCTAATCGATGATGCCGCACGTCGAAAAGGGAACGCTCAAAGCCTCCCGCACGCTGATGAGGGTCTGCAAGCTCGTGCACGTTCGTCAGTCGCTAGATGGCTGTCGGCACACGACTTTCCGGATGCCCATTCCTGCAGCGTTGACGGAATAACGCCGCTGATGCTCGCAGCGATGCATGGGGAAGACCGTATCGTCGCCGCGTTGCTCGACGAAGGTGCACCCGTCAGTGCGCTCGACGACAACGGAAACGATGCGCTATGGTACGCATGTCTATGCGGAACGCCCGGACCGATTCTACGGTTGATCAGTGCCGGTCTTAATGTCGATCATGCCAATGCGCACGACGTCACATACCTGATGCAGGCAGCCGCCAACGGCAGAGTCGACGTCATGTGGTTGCTAATATCCCTTGGTGCGAGTAACAGCTTGGTCGCGCCAGATGGGCGAACCGCTTTCGACATGGCCACGGATTTTGGACTACAGCTGCTGCTAACGGTAGACCGACTCAAAAACGGCATGTGCGAATCGTCGCGTTTCGCCGATGATGCTCCGTCGCACAACCTTGCCCATTGAGGAAAACTTCTCATGCCGCTTTACGACTATGTATGCCGCAACTGCAATTTTCGGTTCGAGACACTTGTATGCACCAATTCGTTGGCGTCTTGTCCGCGCTGTAGCAGTAATGCGATGGATAAGCAGGTCAGCGCACCGTCCGCCCCTCCACGCAACAAGGCACTCATTACGGCAGCACGCCGCCAGGCCGCTCGTGAAGGGCATTTAAGCAATTATTCCGCGGCTGAGCGCATGCAATTATTGAATCGACCTTGAAACGCCACAATGAGCCGGCGCCTGTCATTCCATATCTGGCTTGCAAAAAAGTTAAGTCCAAGGAAAATCATATGTCGCCGCAGTCTATTTACCTCTGTGCACAAGAATTCCTCGTTGTAAATCCTCGCAACGGGAAACAACTCGGTAGACTTGCAAACACAATTCAATATGTCTCTTCTGCGTTCCTGATCGGGATATCAACATGGACAATGCCCGCATACTCGCAGAGCATGGATTCCCATATGGAATCATTTGACAGATTCATGGCTGACACGAAAGCTGCCGCCGCTCAGGATTTTATTGGCCACCCTTGGCGAGGGTCCGGGGCGCATCTTGAGTCAGACAATCAGCCTCCAATATCGCGCACCTACAAAGTCAATGATCCGTCTGCTTTCGAAGTGATGCGCCAAGCGATTATTGAACGTTACAACGGAGTACACGTCTCAGGGAGCTTTATTGCGAACGGCCAAACCTATGACTGCGTTCCGGTGATGGAGCAACCTGCTGTCCGGAGATATCAAATAAGGAAAATCGCAACACCTCCACAGTTAGCGTCAGCGACAAACCTCAACGGTGACTTATCCAGCCGATCGGTAGGGTCGTCGGAACAGTTGCAAAACGGCGTGAATACGCCAAGCTGTGGTACGGGCAGCGTCCCCTTGAATAGAGTCACACTGGAAGAGCTTAGTCGATTTCCGACAGTAGATGCATATCACAGAAAGGCGCCTCCACCGATGACCAGGCTCCCGTCAAGCAGCGAATCAGCGAATGCACCCTTTATCGCGAGTCAATTACTCTCCGCGGATACCTATACACACAAATATGCGACATTCGAGCAAAACGTCGAGAATCTCGGGGGCAACGTCACGTTCAATGTCTGGAATCCGAAAGTGGATGCTGCGGCGGGTCAGTTCTTTAGTTTGTCCCAGATCTGGATTATTGGTGGAGACAGAGCCGGCGGTGCAAACCCTTTACAGTCAGAAGAGACTGGCTGGGTAGTCTCGCCTTCCAAGTTTGGGGACAATCTGCCGCACTTCTTCATCTACAGCACCGCCGATAACTACGTGAACACCGGATGCTGGAACAACAGCTGCGGGGATTTCGTGCAGGTTTCGGAGAAAGCGGTACTCGGGGGCGCGTTAGTTGACATCAGTTCTCCCGGCGGTCAACAGCACGAGTTCAGTGCCGGATATCATCGCGACGCACACGGGAACTGGTGGCTCTTTCGTGACGGCGTGGCGATTGGTTACTACCCCGCGGAGTTCTATCAAGGCGGACAGAACAGTCATAACGCGACCTTGATTTCGTTTGGTACAGAAACAACTGGGCTTACGTCTTGGCCAGGCGCCGGTAGTGGTAATTGGGACAGCCCACTATATGGCCACGCAGCTTATCAGCGCAACCTCTACTACTACAACCTCGCTGACACTGCTGCCTGGGATGATCCGCACTTGTCGGTGCGATCGACCTGCTACCACGCGGCCGGTCCATTCAGCAACGGAGATGGCGGTTATATTTCCGCCGATAACCACAATCCAAGTTGGTGGACCCGATACGTCTTCGTTGGCGGCCCAGGCGGAACACAGTGCAGGTGAAGACGGCATAGAGCGCGTGATTCCTATTGTTCTATGATGCATAGCCCCGCCTAACATCCCGACGCCTCGCGCTAGCGAGGTTTCCACATGTTGCGTTTGGCAGTTGGTTCATCGAGGCATCCTACGTGCGCGATGCCGAACGAGGCGGCGAGCTGACCCGGAGCCAGCCTTAAACGGCACACGAAAACCGCGAGACACCGACGGTCAACCCACCTTCCCGTGACCGAAAACCGGTATTGCAATTCGTAGGCCAAGCGTTCGCCGTCACTGACTAATTGCGTACGTCCGCTCACCGATATTCTGCACTGTCCTCCTCACGTCGAGGCAGTTGATATCGGCAAATACATGCGAGGCCCTAAGCCGGCCAAGATAATCCATGTGCAATCTATGGGATGAGATGTGCAGGGTGCGCTGGTAATTGCGTCACCCAGCCCGATGCCCAGCACACGCAGGGTCATCGAGCTGCCGAGCGTCGATTCACCGCGACAACGGCATCGCTGCGCCGAGCGACCGTAAGCTCGAACGAATCGAGCGTCGGACCACCGCTCCAACGACTCAAAAGCCCGGGAAAACACTAGATCGCCGTAGTGTGGTATGCAAGCTCGCAAAGTGCGAATTCTTCAGTCGCCATCGCAAAACGCCTCTTCTGCCAATATTAGCATATCCGCTTGCGCTGCCTCCGTGGTCACATTAATGCAAAAGCCGGTCCATGTCGCTAGATAGACCCGGCGACCACGGAACTCGAGGAAGGGCTTCTCATCGCTTAGCTCGACTGCGGTGATCCGAATGATACGCACATCGGGATAGCGCTTTCGCCAAATTACCGCGGCTTCCTGCAGCGTCGGTTCGGTACAAACCAGCTCAGTTATCGCATGAATCTGTTCCACAGTAAGGCCCATGTCATTCCCACCCGCCTGACACCCGCCGCGCCTCGACAGTTACCGGAAGCGAGGTGTCGCTCGCAAGTTCGGGCAACTGAAACTCCCAGCCGTTAGCAAGCGTAATACGTCCACCCCAAAGCTGCGCTCCATCGATGTAGACGATTGGCTCCTCGACATCCTTCTTCGGAACATAGGCCCTGAATACGCCATTGTCATCCTTTCGGATTGTGACCTTCACGTTGATATCTCCCGGGTTGGTTAAGCGATTCGCGCCACCAGACGTATGGCTGCAACAACCGGCGGACATGCCGCACGTGCGCAGTACGATCCCGCCTTATCCCACACAAACTGGCTGAGTTAAGGGAGTCCACCATCATCGAACGGCTCGCTAATGCGCTCAGCGCTTAGCGTCGGCATCTGCGCGCAGTTCTCCTTCTCCATATCGGCGTGCCACGAACCGATCCAGCGAAGCGCGTCGGCGCGCCTCCCCAGTTGGGCGAGCACGTCCTGCGGCAGGCGATCGAGCGTGCAGAGCTCCTTCGCGCGCATTCCAACGCGGCGGTCTCCTTCGAAAAAGTGAACCGCATAGACATAGAACCGCTGCAGAAACGTGCCGATTGCAGTGACATAACCGGCATCGCCCTGGCTCACGAGCAGCTCCCCCATAGCCTTACCGTTGTATGTACCGTCGTTACGAATCACGGCACGTGCAATCACTCGCTCGCCAACGGCGAACCGTGGTGGAAAAGCAAGTTCGACTGCATCGTCGCTCTCGACGTCCCTCACGCCCAGCTCATTTAAATACCGGGATGCACGCTTCATGACACCTCCCGTGGCAATGAGTTACGTCGGCGTCCGATCGCACTCGCGTCGATGCGCGAGACGCTCAACTCGCCTGCGCCGCCGCGCGCGCGCGGCGGCGCCAAATGCATGATTGCCACTCTTGAATGCAAGGCCACACCTGTCTTGTGTTTCGACGAAGTCGACGGTAAAGCCGTCGAGCAACAGCCGAGTTTCTGCCGGCAAGAAAATCCGCAGTCCATTGATCTCCGTAGTCTCATCACCGGGCTGCGCATCGGCCGTGGCGCTCAGTCCGGCTTCGTATCTGGAGCAACCGCAAGTACTCACACAAATACGAACGCCCGCACCGGATGGCAGACCGGAAAAGCGCACGATACGGTGAAGGAACTCTTCGGCGGCGGGTGTCACTGCAAAATTTGGCAACATGATTTAAAAATCGTCGAATTGAACAATCGTCGGGTACACTGCGCAAGGCAAGCGGAACAGAGCGCTAGGCCGGCACGATGCACCCGTCCACAGGGCACGCCGCCACGCATTGCGGACTATCGAATTGCCCCTCGCACACGGTACATTTTCTCGGATCAATTGCGAAGACGCCGCCTTTCTCGATGATGGCGACGTTTGGGCATTGTGGCTCGCAAGCCGAGCAGCCAGTGCAGGCGGAGGAAATGATCTTTAGGGCCATACCATGCACTCCTTGTGATGATTTTCGGTGTAACCGAGCACGTCAGGACGACTGCGCTACCTGCCGCTCAAACAGGGGCGTCTTCTCCCACCCTAGTCAACCCGATCTGTGGGATTGTCGCGTCGCCGCGGTCCGCGTGGTCAATTTCGCCAGTCGTGAGACGGCCACAATAATCGGTGAGCCATGCAAGCGCGGCTTTTTCGATTGGTTCGTGGGCGTACATATCCACGGGTTCGATTCCCGCTTCTAATAGCGACTTCCGTGGGCACAAGCCAATCTTTGCAACCAGCACAGCATGGCAATCGTTGATCGCGTGTACGATCGGCCGCAAGTCATCCTCATCGCCATCGCCGCCGCGGCAATAGGCGCCCACGCGGCGGTGCGCGACAAAGAGGGCTCCAGCGGCGCTGACCTGGAAAATCTGGAACTCGGAAGCGTGGCCGAAATGTGCGTTGACGAGTCCATCTCCCTTCGTCGCAACGGCAATCCGCACCTCGACATCGCCTAGCACCTGGGTCGCTCCTGACAAGCTTCGTGTCTTATGTTTCATTTCGCGCTCTCCATCGCTTGCGGCGTCCACGCGGCGTTGACGTGTACTGCCAAGATCAAGCTTGTCCACGGCGTCCATGTGTTCGATGCTTGCAAGCGAAAACTCGTGATGGCGGTCTTCGCCCAGAAGGCCTACGGCATCTGCACGACATTGCCGGCAATGGCGCATTAGGGCCGCGCCGCCCATGCAGGCGTCCTGCACGGCCTTCAACTCGCGAGCGGTAGGCTCGCGCTGGCCACGGCCACCGAAATACGTGCCGTGCGTAGGATCCGAGATCAGCGGCATGATGTTGTGCAAAAACGCACCCCGCCGCTTTACTTCACGATTCACTTCGACCAGGTGCTCGTCATTGATGCCAGGGATGAGTACCGAGTTGATCTTCGTAAGTACGCCACGCGCGCTCAACATGTCGAGCCCTAGCATCTGCCGCTCGTGCAGAATTCGCGCGGCCTCTTCGCCCGTGACTCTGCTGTGATCCCAAAAGATCCATGGATAGATCTTTTCGCCGATGACAGGGTCGACCATGTTGATAGTGATCGTCACGTGATCAATGCCGTAATCGCAAATTTCGTCGACATAGTCAGGCAGAGAAAGGCCGTTCGTCGAAAGACATAGCTTAATTTTCGGCGCGAGTTCGCGAAGCATACGAAAGGTGTCGAACGTTTTGTTCGGATTGGCCAGTGCATCCCCCGGGCCCGCGATCCCGACGACAGTCAATTGCGGAATCCTCGAGGCGACGGTCATCACCTTTTTCACGGCCTGATCCGGCGCGAGCTTCTCTGATACCACACCAGGCCGCGACTCGTTCGAGCAATCATACTTTCGGTTGCAGTAGTTGCATTGGATATTGCAGGCGGGCGCCACTGCGACATGCATGCGCGCATAATGGCGATGCGCTTCCTCCGAATAACACGGGTGATCTCTGATCCTTTCCCACACCTCCGCATTGATGTTCTCTGGTGCGTCGGTCGAACAGCAACTTGACCCGGCTGGTGCGCCATTTGAATCGGGGCGGCCGTATCCGGCAAGTGGATCCGCGGCCGACACCGATGGCATGATGTGTGTGACTCTGGCGCCGTCGGCCAAGATCAGAGCGCCGGCATTCGCGCAGTCGTGCATGGTATCTCTCCGCAATGAACGGTGGGTGTGCCATTGCTCCCAGCGAAATCCATGCCATCGCGAAAACGCACGATGTGCGAGTGGACGATACTTGAAGCCGAGAGCATCGCCGTGTGCTCCGTCACCATGACACATGGGTAGTCCAGCCACGCTGGCGCTGTGTCTCAGTTCTTATTCATTTGAATTACTCGCGATCAAAGCAACCGCTTTCGCGTTCGCCGATAACCCGATCGGCCAGATTCAAGCGCGACACTGTTGGGAATGGCACATTCCCGACGCGACTTATCACACCAAGTACTCCGAATCCCGACATGATGCCTTTCAGGTTCAAACAGAACCATACTCCGGCCGGAACGTCCCATTGGCACGATGTTTGCGGCGCAATCGACACCTCTGGAGAGACTTGACATGCATCTTCCAATTATCAATGACACGACGCTCCGCGATGATGAGCAGACTGCAGGAGTCGCATTTCGCGCCGAGAAAAAATGCGCGATCGCGAGCGCCGTGTCTCAGGCCGGCGTGACGGAACTCGAAGTCGGGGTTCCCGCAATGGGCGACGAGGGAATGGCGTGCATAGCGGAAATTTCCGGCTTAAGTCTCGACTCTCGTATAGTCGTTTGGGGACGCCTCACCGAAGGCGACCTCGCGGCGGCATTGCGTTGCAATGCCGATATCGCTCACCTCTCCATCCCTGTTTCGGATATTCATCTGCGCCACAAGCTGCAGCAGTCCCGTACGTGCGTTCTGCGTCAAATTGACCGCATAGTCGACATAGCAATCGGAAGTCGCGCAACCATTTCTCTCGGCATGGAAGACGCCTCGCGCGCGGATCCTTCCTTTGTCATCGAAGTGGCTCAATGCGCACAGCAGCAAGGGGTTCAGCGCTTGCGTTTCGCAGACACGGTCGGCGTGCTGGATCCGTTTAAGACATACCAGGCGATTGCGGCGCTGCGCGTTGCCGTGGACCTCGAGATCGAAATCCACGCGCACGACGATCTCGGGCTTGCCACAGCCAACACGTTAACGGCCCTTGCGGCAGGCGCAACACATGCCAGCACCACCGTCAACGGTCTAGGCAAGCGAGCCGGCAACGCGGCGCTAGAGGAAGTCGTGATGGGAGCACGTCATCTTCTGCGACGAGATACCGGCGTCGACACTAACGCGCCGCCCGGTATTTCGTTGCTGGTCGAACATGCGTCGGGCCGAGCCGTCTCCTTTGGAAAAAGCATCATCGGTCGAGGCATTTTTACTCACGAAGCGGGAATTCACACAGACGGCCTTTCCAAACACGTCGCAACCTACGAAGGATTCGATCCTGCAGAGGTCTGCCGGCAACGGTCTACAGTGCTAGGCAACCATTCTGGGTCTCAAGGCGAACGTGACGCATATGACGCTTCGGGCCTGAAGGTATCGGAGCGGCTTGTGCCGCTACTGCCGCCGCACATCCGCGCCTTCGCCACGCGACATAAGAAGGCGCCTAGCGCAATCGATCTCCGCCGCTTTTTGAGTGAGGTACGGAGCACGCGAGTCAGAGCGTCCTGGAGGCCGCTCATAGCGAGAAACGGACTTAGGAGGAGCAAACCCATGGAAGGACTTATCCGAGACTTCGTCCGTTTTCATCTATGGAGGATTTCCGCGTCTCTTTCGCATTGCCCTCGACAAAAGGATAGTGAAGTTGAACCGCCTGCACATCATGAAACGTTTCTTTCGGTACATCGAACAACAGGACGACGCGCCGCCCTCCACGACGGCTGATCTATCACGGCTTGCTGCGGAAGGCCTGCGACGACTTCGTTGTATCCGCGCCCCCTAAACAACGAGTGTTTAAAGTCTTTAGAAGGCCGCCGACCGCCATGTCGTCTTCCTGAAAAGCCTGTGCGCGTCGCAGTCGGCACCCAGCGGCGTCTGATTAGGAGAATCTCAATGCATATTGTCGTTTGCATCAAGCAAGTACCGGATTCTGCCCAGATTCGGGTTCACCCTGTGACCAACACCATCATGCGGCAAGGCGTGCCGGCAATCGTCAATCCTTACGATCTCTTCTCGCTAGAAGAAGCGTTACGGCTAAAAGACCGCTTCGACGCATGGGTCACGATACTTTCTATGGGACCACCACAGGCCGAGGACGCACTGCGTAGATGCATCAGCTACGGTGCAGACGACGCCGTGCTCATCACCGACCGGTCGTTCGCCGGCGCCGACACGCTCGCCACTTCTTATGCGTTGGCCGCCGCGATCCGCCAGATCGCGAGTGAACGCTCAGTGGATATGATCTTTGCAGGCAAACAAACGATCGACGGTGATACAGCCCAAGTCGGCCCGGGCATCGCGACGCGCATGGACATCCAACTGCTTACCTACGTGTCGAGAATCCTCGAGATCGACCTCGGCAGACGCACGATCATGGCCGAACGCCGTGCTGAAGGGGGCGTTCAGGTACTCGAGACGGCGTTGCCGTGCCTTGTCACGATGCTTGAGAACACGAACGATCTGCGTTTCGCAACACTGCCCAGAGTAATCCATGCCGCTGGCTTCCCCGTGCGCAAGTGGAACCGCCAGCAGGCCGGGATCGATGACGCCAGCAAGATCGGGCTGAAGGGTTCACCTACCGTCGTACGTAAGGTGTTCGGCGCAACGCCGCGTGCAGAAGATACCGAGATGATCGAATTCGACGAGTCGAGTCTCCAGGACGCGGCGGCTCAACTTGTGCGTAAGATCTTTACTCGCCATCCGACGCTAGAGATGGACCTGCGGCTCACGGAGAGGAATGCATGAATTCGCTTGTTGCTTGGAAACAAAAACCGGCCGAGCCGATCGCACACGCTAACGGCTGCAACGTAGAACTCCGCGACCGTATGAAAGACTATCGGGGCGTGTGGGTCTTCATCGAGCACGATCGTGGCCGTGCGCACAGCGTATCGTGGGAACTGGTCGGTGAGGCTCGCAAGCTCGCCGATAAACTCGGCAGCGACGTCGCTGTCGCGGTACTCGGTGGTACTGAAGAGCCACTCGAGCAGTTTGCCGCTGAGGCGTTCACCTTGGGTGCGGACAAAGCGTATGTCATCCACGATCCGGTGTTGCGCGGTTATCGCAACGAACCGTTCACGAAAGGCCTGTCAGATCTGGCTAGCAAGTACTGCCCCGAGATACTGTTGCTCGGTGCGACTTCAATGGGCCGAGATCTCGCGGGCTCTGTCGCAACACGGCTTCTGACTGGCCTTACAGCCGACTGCACTGAGTTGAATATCGATCCCGCCTCGCGTGTACTAGCTGCGACGCGGCCGACCTTCGGCGGCTCTCTGCTTTGTACGATCATGACGCTCGAATCCCGCCCTCAGATGGCGACTGTGCGTCCACGAGTCATGCCCATGCCGCTGGCGCAGCAAGGCCGCAGTGGCGAGATCGTGCAGGAAACGCTCGGGATGATCGAGGCCAATATAGTAACCAAATTGCTTGACTTCATCCCTGACGAGACAAGTGATCAAATCAACCTTGCCTACGCGGACGTGATCGTGAGCGGCGGCAAGGGACTCAAGAATCGCGAGAACTTCATGCTGCTATTCGAGCTGGCGCAGGTGCTCGGTGGCGAAGTCGGCGCGAGCCGCCCATGCGTTCAGGCGGGTTGGGTCCGAGCCGAACGCCAGATCGGACAGACCGGCAAAACTGTCAGGCCCAAGCTTTATATCGCCGCGGGAATCTCTGGTGCGATCCAGCATCGGGTCGGAATGGAAAGCTCTGACGTCATCGTCGCGATCAACACCGACCCAAACGCACCGATTTTTGATTACGCACACTACGGCGTTGTGGGGGACGCAATGCGCGTACTACCGGAACTAACACAGGCCTTTAAGCAGCACCTGATACCGCAGCGGCTAGACTCGTAAGGAAAACAAACATGATAACCTCCCCCAAATTCGACGCCATTGTGGTCGGAGCTGGACCATCAGGCAACGCCGCAGCCTACGTTATGGCGAAAGGCGGCCTGAAAGTGCTTCAGATTGAACGCGGCGAGTATCCCGGAAGCAAAAACGTTCAGGGCGCGATCCTTTACGCCAATGCACTGGAACAGATCATTCCGGACTTCCGTGACGATGCCCCTCTCGAGCGCCACATCATCGAGCAACGCCTGTGGATGCTCGACGATACCTCGTTTGTGGGCACGCACGCGCGCAGCGAAGACTACAACAATCCCCCATATAACCGTTACACGATCATACGGGCACAGTTCGACAAGTGGTTTTCGTCGAAAGTACGTGAAGCAGGCGCTTTGCTGATCTGCGAGACCACCGTGAAACGCCTGATAATGGACGGAGACCAGGTTGTCGGCGTGCAATGCGACCGCCAACACGGTGAAGTTTATGCGGACATCGTGGTCCTCGCGGACGGCGTCAATTCGACATTGGCGCGTAAGGCAGGTTTTCACGGCGAAATCAAGGCGGGCAATGTCGCGCTGGCTGTGAAGGAGATTCTCTTTATGCCTGAGGAAACAATTTGCCAGCGGTTTAATGTTGCCGATAACGAAGGCGTCGTCATTGAGATGGTCGGCCGAATCACCGATGGCATGGCTGGAACCGGCTTCTTGTACACTAACAAGGAGTCGCTGACAATCGGCGTCGGCTGTATGCTGAGCGACTTCAAAAACAACTCGAACCGTACAAGCCCATATGTGTTACTTGAAAAAATGAAGCGTCATCCGTCCATCGCCCCGCTCATCGCCGGCGGTGAAATGAAGGAGTACTGTGCGCATCTGATCCCCGAGGGGGGCTTCAATGCAATCCCGGAAGTGTACGGGAACGGCTGGATGATCGTCGGCGATTCCGGTGGCTTCGTCAATTCCGTACATCGCGAAGGTTCTAATCTTGCCATGACGACAGGACGTCTCGCCGCGGAGACCGCGATAGCCACAAAAGCCTCCGGAGGCCACAGCTATCGGGCTAGCGCCCTCTCCGGGTACAAGGCCGCGCTCGACAAGAGTTTCGTGATGAAGGACCTGTTCAAGTACCGAGACATGCCGAAGATCTTGCATCACAATCCGCAGTTTTTCACGACATATCCTGATCTAGTCGCTAAAGCGGCTCGGACAATGATTACGGTCGACGGCGTGGACAAGCAGACAAAGAAAGTGGATGTCATGGCGAGCTTCCGCAAAAGTCGCTCACTAACAGGCCTGGTGGGCGACGCATACAAACTCTGGAGGGCCTTCCGATGACCAGACTTACTGTGAACATCGACGAGAAGCTATTCCAAAACCGTTACCGCGTTGACGTTGGCCGTCCACACGTCCAAATAAGAAATCCCGAAACCTGCATTAATGAATGTAGCGATAAAAGCTGTACGTTCGTCTGCCCCGCTTCCTGTTATCGGAATGAGAACAACGGCGCCGTGACACTAATTACCGACGGTTGCCTTGAATGCGGCAGTTGTCGCATTCTATGCGGGGAACACCACAACCTTTCCTGGGAGTATCCGAGGGGTGGTCACGGAATCCAGTTCAAGTTCGGATAGACGAAAACGACCTCGTCATTTCGGCTTCCGCCTACCACAGGAAGGTGCAGAAGGCTTATCGCTTCGGAGCAAATCAATGAATATCCTTACTGGCATTGAGTCGGCAGATCTGTTTGGCGGCGCCGTGCCTCCTTCCGTATTGCGCTTAATCGAGGACACACGTGGCGGCCGCTGGGACGATGTGACCGCTGCATTGTGGACCGCCGTTCTTTCTCACCCGCGCTGCCTGCCACCCTACTATCTGCTATACAAGTTTCACGCGAACCGGGGCGAACTTGGCGAGGCGAAGGAAGTTGCAACCAAGGCTTTGACAGCTGCAGCCCGGGAAGCGTCAATTGACATTGACTGGTGTGCCGTACAGCCAGGCGACACAGATTTCACGATTCCTGGACCGGCACGCTTTTGGCTCTTCACGCTGAAGGCGCTGGCCTTTATCAGCGTTCGCCGCTGCGAACGCGCGGTTGCCCTGAGGCTCCTTGCGAAGCTGCGCCGGCTGGATCCGGCCGACTGCGTCGGCTTCAACGTGGTGGAAGCCCTTCTCGCGCAGTCCGGGCGTCGATAAGCCCTACCGGCAGGCCAGCCGTCGGCTCTGATGTGATGGACGACCCCCGCTACCCAGCGAGGGGTTTATGCCAAAGTGGAGAAGTCGTGACGTTCACGGCAAAGGAGCGTTCATCATGAATATAGCGACTGTTGGACTGGATCTGGCCAAGAGCGTGATGCAGGCTCACGCAGTGAATTCGCAAGGCGAAATCGTTGTACGCAAACAGCTAAGACGCGCGAATGTACTTCGGTATTTTGCTACGCTCGAACCGTGTGTAATCGGCATGGAAGCGTGCGCCTCGTCGCACTACTGGGGCCTTGAGCTCACCAAGCTCGGACACACCGTTCGACTGATCGCCCCGCAGTTCGTCCGGCCTTACGTAAAGAGCAACAAGACCGACGCGGCCGACGCCGAAGCAATCTGCGAGGCGATAACGCGACCAAACATGCGCTTTGTACCGCTCAAGACGCAGGCGCAACAGACAGTGCTGTCGCTGCATCGCGCACGCGCCGGCCTAGTCAAATCACGCACAGCACTTGCCAACCAAATACGCGGGCTTCTTGGCGAATTCGGCATCGTGCTGCCACAGGGTATCCAACTGCGTGGCCAACGGGCCATGGCCGCTCCTTCCACACGTGATGATGGACATTCTCAGCCGTTCCGGGCGTTAATCCAAATGCTCGTCGAGCACTTGCGCAAACTTGGCAGCAAGGTGGCTGAGCTCAAAGGTCGTATCCGCGCGATCCATCGCACGGATGCGCCCGGTCGGCTTCTCGAAACAATACCCGGGATCGGGCCACTTACCGCGTCGGCCCTCGCAGCCTCGATCGGCAACGCCGGATCTTTTCGCAGCGGCCGCGAACTTGCTGCATGGCTGGGTTTGGTGCCGCGTCAGCATTCGTAGGGCGGCACGCCGCGTCTGCTGGGCATCAGCCTCGATCCGTGCACGCGCGCAGGTCTTCGTCGATCCCCGCTCGATCGAACTGCTTGAGCGGATCCAGCTGGTCGCGCCCAGCGACGCAAATATCCTGATCATCGGCGAGACCGGCACGGGCAAGGA
>NZ_JBFRCN010000081.1:0-25796 GCF_040965835.1 Paraburkholderia sp. BR10872 | reverse complement strand
GCATCGAGCGATATATCGAGCAGTACAACCAACACGGCCGGCCGTTCGTATGGACCGCGACCGCCGATTCAATTCTCCAGAAAGTGGCTCGGCTATGCAAAGTTATTTCTGGGACAGAACACTAGGCATCTATTGCGTTGAAGGTCCCGACGCGATGTTCCAAGAGACGTTCAATAAGATCTGCTGCGACGACCTTGCAGTCGACATTGAGCGAGAGTGGCTTCAAGAAGGCGACTTGGTGGTCAGTCTGTGCCGTGTTGAAAAAGCATTTGAAGTGTTAGGGAAAGCTGGCTTCAGGAGCGCGGACGCCGTCGTCACGATGCAACGTTACTTTGGCATCGAGCATGCGAAGGCCCGGCATTACGTATCCTCACGAAATCTTGCGTCGCTGTACCGCGAGCAGGTAGTGGGGCGCTCTCGTGGTGGTGAGAAGCGCACTGTCAACTTGGCTGACTTCGTCGATGACGATCCATAACGCACTGCGGCTCAGAAACCAGTCGACGGAGCTTGGGTTGGCGAGCCCACTTGGTTACCGCACACTGCCCGCGCGAGATAAAATTTTCGCCTCCTGGGGGGAGACACAAGACAATTAACATCAAAATAATTGATATGTAGTTCAGCCAGAACAAACTGTGTGGGGCAGCAGTTTTTTTCATGCGGCCCAGTGCAAACATTTCCACTGGCCGCCCCGGCAAGAGCTGGCGGTGGACGAGACGTACGCCAAGGTGCGTGGCCAGTGGAAACACCTTTATCGCGCTGCGGACAAGGCCGGAAAGACGGTGGATTTCCTGCTTCGAGCCCATCGTGACAAGGCTGCCGCCCGTCGCTATTTCGAGAAAGCCATCGACGAGAACGGCGAGCCCGGAGACCATCACTATGGAGGTGAGTAGACCCGGGGAGTTGCACCCCGAGTCTCTCGCAGGTAGGGTCGAGAACTGGCGCGCGCACGGTAGGCTCCGGTGGTCTTTCCACCGCTTTCGCGGTGGCCCTCAGTCCGGCTGCCATAGTCACGTTTCCAGCTCCCGCCACGTCGAACGCAGCTTGCGGTTTTCCCGCACTACGCTCTCCTGTTTGCTTCACGTCAAGGTTTATGGGACCTATCATGCCGGGCGCGCTTTCGGTGCGACGGTACGGCGGACCCGGTAGCCATTGAACAGCCCCAGTTCCTCATACAGCCAACGCCTACTCCACCGCTTCCAGCCAAAGCCCCGTCGGTTCCGGGATCGCCCCATGTGGCGCCTGATCTTCTTTTCCACCCAGTCCCTGATGAAGTTGAAGCACTCGTTGGAGTCCCCGATAGCGAAGTATTGCACCCAGCCCCGCAGCACCGGATTAATCAGTTGTACCACCCGATTTGTCGGCTGCGACTGGTATCGCCGGAACACCTCCTTGAGCTTGCGCAGTAACGCCGTACGCTTCTTCAGCTTCGGCGTGTAGTGCGCTCGCCACGCCCGTGTCCTGAAACTGCGGAGTTCACGGAAGTCAAACCCCAGAAAGCCGAAGCTCTCCTTGCATCTCAGATCCACGGTGCGGCTCTTCTCCTCGTTCACCTCGACCTGTAAGTGCCAGTGCGCTTACCGTCCTTGCAATACACGATCTTGGACTTCTCCGGATGCATCGTCAGACCACGCTCTGCCAGCCGCTCTGCAATCGCTTGCATCACGGCTTGTGCCTGCGCCAGACTGCGGCAATGAACCACCGCGTCGTCGGCGTAGCGTTGCTTCCTGCTCCCTTCTTTCACGGATGGCGCGATGAGAGGCGACCCTTGATTCGATCTCGGATATTCGACGGCGCCCGGGAAAATTCAATTGCTTTGCATTCCTACCCTTCTCCCATTTGAGAAAAGCGTTTCGAAGCGTTCGCTCCGCTTCACGGCTGCGTCCCTGTAGCAGCATGCGCAGTTTCGCCCGCATTTCCTCAACCGGCAACTCACGTAACCAGGGATCAAAGCGACTGTCTTCGCTCCCGCTGGATTCTGGGGCCAATATTGACGGGCTGGCCTCGGCGGCGGCGAGCCATTCCGCATCCAGCATCAGAAACTCGGCCAGTGCTACCTGTGCGGGCGTCAACGCCTGTAATCCCGCAGGCACCGGCGGTTCGATTTCGTCATCGTGTAGCTCATCATTCGCGAGGCGGACAAGCCACCCAAGATAAAGCGGGCGAGCATCGCCGCCGAGCAGCTCGTCGCGTACAGGCAGCAGGCGCGTCATCCACCCCGCACCATCCATCTCCTCCGAGAAGCGGGCGTGTTCGCCCGAGTCATCGTTGAACGACCAGTCGAGGAGGCACCAGTCATCGACGTCCATGGCCTCGAACGCTTTCTCGAAACGGGAGCGCCTCTTTCGTCCAGCCTTGACGTAATCGCGGAGGGTCGCCGCGTCAAACGTCCCGCGCGGCAGGCGAAGAAGCAGGCGGCAGCTCCCCCAGTTGGAGGAGTAGACGTGGGCATCGAAATATTGCTGTACCCACTCGAGCGGGTCGCCCTTGAGGTTGCCCCAGTGATATTCGTTGACGAAGCTCGAGGCGGTAATCGTGGCCCGCGTGGAGAAACTGCGCAACTCTGCCTGCTGGGTCGCCGTAAGCAGCTGGTCGACGCATGCAAACTCGTAGTATTGGTATTCGCTCATGCCAGATTCCCGTAGCGAAGCGCATGGAAGAGAAGAAGGTGAATGTGCTGGCGCGCAACCCGGCAGAGCCATGAGACTTCGGGCCGACGCGAAAGCCAAAATGTTTCATGGCAAGCGCCGAAAAGCGTGCGCGTTGCCAGCGTGATGTCCTTTCGGCACGCGACGCGGCGCTTTCAGCCCGCCGCGTCCGCGCCGCCCAGCCGCATCCGGTAGTCCACCAGGAGCTGCTGCTGTGCTTCGAGCTGCGCGGCCAGCTTCGTGCGGTCCGCGCGGAGCGAGTCGCGAGCCTCGCGTACCTGGAGCAGCTCGGCTGCCCGCGCATCGGCTGCCGACTGCGCTGCGTCGCGCTCGGCCTCGGCGCGCGCCCGATCGGTGAGCGCACGATTGAGGGCGGACTGCAGCGCCTCGCCATGTGCCTGCTGATCGCGTGCGAGCCGGGTCGTGGCCGTCGCTTCTGCGACGAGCCGCGCGTTGTCCCGGTTCAGCTGTGTGATCTCGTTCTGCCGGACGATGGCCGTCTGGTTCGCCTGGCGTAGCTCAGCCTGCACCTGCTGGACCTGCTGCTCATGTCGGCGCGCTTCCTGTTCGCGCTGCTCGCGCGCAGCCGTACGGAAGTGCTCAAGGGCATCGCGCGCATGCACGAGCCTGGCCTCAAGCGACAGGCGGAAGCCTTCCTGCTCGGCAAGGCGCTCGGTCTGGTCGCCTACCTGCTGGGTGAGCCGCTCGACGTCCAGGTCGCGCTGATGCAACGCCACGCGAGTCCCGGCGTGCGCCTCCTGCTCCGCGCAAAGGGCGGCGGTCGCGCCAGAGAGCTGCTCCCGCACCGTGGCCAGCTCAGCGCCGAGCCTTGCGATTTCGGACTGCGCCTGCTGGCGCTGCGCGGCCGCAGCGGCGGCCTGCTGGTCGACGAGGGCTTGTGCTTCTTCATGCAGGCGGGCCGCGAGCCGGGCCGCCAGATCCTGGATCGCGTCCGAGAGCGACCCGGCGTGTGTCAGTGACGCGCCCTCATCTTCTTCCAGTTCCCTCAGGTAGCGGTGGATCGTGGTTTTCGAGCCCGTGTTGCCGAGCGCGATACGTATCGCGTCGATCGATGCGTGCTGCCCCTGTGCGAGCAACGCGTCGCGGGCGCGCTTCACGTCCATGCGCGTAAGACCGGTGCGGGCCATCTGCTTCCTCGCTCGAATATCGTACTGTATTACGTACCATGTATATACGTATCGCTGAACGCGGTCAAGGGCGGCCGGATGTGGGTGTGGCTGGCATGCGATAAAGGCGCATTATCCAGTGTGATGGTCCGAATCCGGCTGGTTCCGCCGCACAACCGGTACGAAACATGGAAATTGACGATCTCCAGGGGATTGCTGGTCAAATCGGGATGTCGCAACCCGGAGCGTGGACCACAAGCGTTTGATGTGTATAATTCAATTGTTTTATACACATTTACGAGGCGCGCCATGCGTACCAATATCGAGATCGACGACCGGTTGATGGCCGAAGCGCTTGCCGCAACGGGCATCCGGACCAAACGTGAAGCGGTCGAGCTTGGCCTGAAAACGATCATCCGGCTCAAGCAGCAGGAGCAGATTCGCCAGTTCCGCGGCAAATTACCGTGGGAAGGCGACCTGGATGCCATGAGGCGCGACCAGTGATACTCGTCGATTCAAGCGTGTGGATCGACTACTTCCGGGGGCTGGCTTCACCCCAAGCCAGCCGACTGGATGCCCTGCTGGGCCGGGAGGTGCTGGTCACCGGCGACCTGATCGTCGCCGAGGTGCTACAGGGATTTGCCGCCGAGTCGGCGTTCAATACTGCCCGGCAGCTGATGACGACGCGATTCGATGTCGTCTCGCTGGTGGGGCCGGATAACGCCATTCAGGCGGCCCGGAATTACCGCATCTTGCGAGCGCAGGGCGTAACGATCCGCAAAACCATCGATACGCTGATCGCGACGTGGTGCATTGAAAACGGTGCGCCGCTGCTCTTCAGCGACCGGGATTTCGATCCGTTCGTCGAGCACCTCGGTCTTCAGTCTGCAATGCGCGACGACTAACGTGCCGGTGACAGCAAACAGCAAGAAACGATACGGAATACGAATTCACCACCGGTTTCAGGCCAACTGGAGCTGGATATCTTCTCCGGGCGTGCGGACCTGATAGCCCATTGCCCGGTACCAGCACGTTCCGCCCCTGCCCGTACTGTTCATGTACAGCCGCCGCGATCATCTGCGTGCGCGGGGTGTCCTGCGCGAGCTGAGCGAACACCGCCTGGATTGGCGCGTCGGCCGCGACGTCCACTGCGGAGGTGAGCCTTTGCGGGAAGACCTCGAGCATCTGGGGCGCGCTGGCCGGGGATTTCGCCGCATGCCGGATCGGCCCGCACAGCATGAACATCACCGGTTGCTGGCTGTCGCGCCGCACGGGCGTCGCCGTCAGACCCAGCACGTAACGGGCATGGACGGCCTTGAGCACCGCCTCGAAGGAATCCGCCGAGACGTGGTGACATTCGTCGACAATGACATGGCCGTAACGCCGCAACAGCTCGCCGCGGGCACCATCGGGTGCCACGGATTGCAGCATCGCGACATCGATCCGGCCCGTCGCCTTCGACTTGCCACCGCCGATCGTGCCGATCGCGCGCGCGTCGAGTGCGAGAAACGACTGCAGGCGCTCGCACCACTGGTCAAGCAGCTCCCGGCGGTGCACAAGCACGAGCGTGTTGACGCCACGCTGCGCGATCATCGCGGCCGCCGTCACGGTCTTGCCGAACGCCGTCGGCGCATGCAGGATGCCGGTGTCGTGTCGCAGCAGGTCGGTGACGGCCGCCTGCTGGTCATCGCGCAACGTGCCGGCAAACGGAACTGCAAGCGGCTCGCCGGTGCAGCGCTCGTCGCGGATGTCGCAGGCGATGTCGTTATCGCGCAGTAGCGTCACGACGTCGTCAAGGCATCCGCGCGGCAATGCAATGTGGCGCGGGCAGTTCTCGGCGCGCCCAATGATGCGTGGCTTGTCCCATACGCTGAAGCCGCGCGCCTGGGCCCGGTAGAACTCCGGATTCTGGAAGGCGGCCAGCCGGATGAGCCGGTTGAGCAGTGCCTGCGGAAGCTGCGCCTTTTCAAGATAGAGCTGGTTCGCGAGCGTCAGTGTGAGCGATGCCGGCATCGTTCCGGCCAGCCGCTTCGGCTGCGCGGGTGGCGGCTTCCACGGTTCGGCCTGATCCTCCTCGGCGATGAACGCGACGTCGAGCGGGTGCGCACCGCCCGTGGCGCGAAAGATCACCCCCTCGATGTCGCGGCTGTCCACGGACGCGAGATACGACCACTGATCAGCGTACGGCTGAAAGCCGTCATCGACAAACACGCTCCAACCATGCTCGCGCGGGTGCTTCTGCAGCGGCAGGGCAATGAGGTTACCGAAGCCGCCTTTGGGCAGCATATCCTGGTTCGGGAAGAGCCGGTCATAGGACGTCAGTTCGAGCTGACGGGTCCGGGTACAGGTGTGGCTGATGATGGCTGAGCCCATCCGTCGCGCGTCACGTGCAGCAACGGCCGACGAGAAGAAGATCCACGCGTGAGCGCCGTTGCCTGAACGCGAGATTTCGAGCGATACGGGCACGTCCATCTCGAGGCAGGATTGCCGGAATGCCTGCGCATCTTCACGCCAGCCTTCCTCGTCGAAGTCGACAGCGAGCAGGTAGCAGGTGCCGTCCGGCATTAGTGGATAGAGGCCCACTGTGCGATCGCCGGCCAGGTGCGTATAGACGACCTGGTCGTCCAGCGTCAGCAGTACACGATGCCCGCAGTCGGCACACCGGATGCGGGGCTTTCTGCCCGCGAGCGCTGACATGATCGCGCGGTACCTTGCCGATCACGCAGAAACCCTGTCTATCAATACCCTGCGCTCGCGGCTTGCAGCGCTCGCGCAATGGCATCAGACGCAGGGTTTTCCGGATCCGACGAAGGCACCGCATGTACGCAAGGTTCTCAGAGGCATCGTTGCGCTGCATCCCGCAACCGAGAAGCGGGCGAAGCCCATGCAGCTCGCGCAGCTCGAAAAGCTCACAGCCTGGCTCGATGAGCAGATCGCCAGGGAAGCAGACGAGCGCGAGCGCCTCGCGTGCATTCGCAACCCAATCAGGTGTTCACCTCGGACATCACGTGCATCTGAGCCGCAAAGGCAGTTGCTGGGATAACGCACCGACGGAAAGTTTCTTCAACAGCCTGAAGAACGAGCGCCTGCATGACACGAGGTATCGCACGCATCGCGAAGCCGTGGCGGACGTTCGAATATTTCGAAGAGTTTTATAACCGCAGTCGTCGTCACTCATCGCTTGGCTTCGCGTCGCCATCCCAGGTCATGCAAGACTGGCTTGTGGCTCAGCGGACAAGAGGTGCGGCTGCATAACCCGGGCCTCTGGAAGGCGAAAAACCGGGGGAATCTCACGTGACACTGTCAATCAGCATTGCCCTCGACCCGAAACATCCCATCCCATTCACTCCGTCCTCCATGCCAGCCGGTCGAACGGCGACTCGGATACCCCAAAGACCGAGACCACTGGGTCTTCTGCTATTAACTGATAAACCCGCTGTAGCGTTGGAAATCCTTCTGGAATCGAAAAGACAGCTTTCGCCTCATCCGAGGCAGTCCGTGCTTGTAAAAGCAATCTTGAGCTTTCGACGGAAATTCCACGGTCATGTAGCAACTCACCAACCGACTTCCTATCCAGCTCGTCAACAATATCATCGCCAAAGCATTGCGACACGTATAGAGTGTCAAACACAATCGGCATTGTAGCAATCGACGTCAACGTTCTGACACAGCAAATGGGTTCAATTGGAACATCAAATTCTCTGAATACGAAGCTTGAGAGCTCTTCTCGTGTTACGGAAACTATCGTGGTCTGTGGCTCAATAACAGGGGGCTGCCGACCGACAGAACGCGTAAGCGAAAAACCAAAATCAAGGATGAATCGTCGCTTCTCCCTCACAAAGATTCCACGCCCGGGCACGCAGTCCACTATCCCAGTCGACCGGAGATCTTCTATTGCGCGACCTACAGTTGTCACACTGACACCGAAACTATCGGCGAGCTCGCAGATCGACGGCAGTCGTTCGCCCACGGCATACTCCTGCTCTGCCACACGCCGCGTTATCTCGTGCCGAATTTTTTCGTGTAGTCGCTTTGCTATCATTTTTTCACTCAGAAAAACTCCACAAAACATGCAAACCTTAATCGCGGTCGCTCGTAAACTTATCATATGTTCTGTTCCACTGAACCAATGAAACTGCACTAACCTGATAGACGTCTATTGCGTTTCCACTGGGTGGTAGATCGCATTGAGTACTTCGACCGTGGCAAGCTGGACAAGCTTGTCCTCCAGCGCCGGCACGCCCAGCGGGCGTTTGCTGCCGTCGGCTTTGTCGAAGTACACGCGTCTGATAGGCTGGGGCCGGTAAGCCCCTCGGGCGAGCCGGTCGGACAGGTCCAGAAGCCGGCCTTCAAGGTCCAGTCCGTACGACTGCCACGTCTCGCCGTCCACCCCGGCAGCCCCTTGCGCTCCCGCCCGAAGTAAGCTGCCCGCAAGCGGTCGACCGCGTAGATGTGATGCAACAGGGTGGTCAGCTTTACACCCGGTCGGCCTTTGGCCGTCTGTCGTATGCCGTCGAGCGCCGTTCCCATGTCACAAGACCGCCCCAATCTGCGGGATGTGCGCGCTGCGACTGCATTGCCCTTGGCCTGCTGCCTTTCCTCCATCCACCTTCATATCAACCAGTTTGATTCGCACGAGCGACAACTCGCTCGACGGGATAAGGGTCGTCCGCTCCGCGCAGCGTTTGGTCTCAGTGTTGTCCGTTCCTCGTTTCAATGTTTACCGCTTCCCTCCGATGACCACGTCGGAAGCTATTTCAAGAGCCTCCTAGACATCATGTATGGACCTGCCGCACCTCAAGTTACGCGGATTAAGCTTGAGGTGGGCTACACCGCGGCTCAGAGCCGCATTGAGGGGGCAGGTCATGAACAAGTTTAGCAAGTACGTGGGCCTGGATGTACATCAGGAAACGGTTGCCGTGGCGGTCGCCGACACGGCTGGCGAAGTGCGGTATGTGGGCGAGATTGTGAACACACCTGAGGCCATTGCGAAACTGGTCGCACAGCTCAAGCGGGGCACAGGACGGCTTGCGTTCTGCTACGAAGCCGGCCCCTGTGGCTACACCATTTGCCGACAGCTGCGGGAACTCAAGCAGGACTGCCAGGTCGTGGCGCCGTCGCTGATTCCGAAGAAGCCGGGCGAGCGCGTGAAGACCGACCGGCGCGATGCCCTGAGCCTGGCGCGCCTGTATCGCGCCGGTGAGTTGAGCCCCGTGTGGATTCCGGATCAGGCACAGGAGGCGCTGCGCGATCTGACCCGTGCGCGTGAGGACATGAAGCATCTGCAACGCCAGGCCAAGCAACGGCTGCTGTCATTTCTGGCGCGGCATGGCCATCGCTACACGGGCCGCTCCAGATGGACGCAAGCGCATTGGCGCTGGCTGGAAGGCATCAGGTTCGCCCGGCCGGAGCAACAGATCGTCCTGCAGGAATATATCGACACAGTGCTTGTTCTGTCCCAGAAATAACTTTGCATAGCCGAGCCACTTTCTGGAAAATTGAATCGGCAGTCGCGGTCCATACGAACGGTCGGCCGTGTTGGTTGTACTGCGCGATATATCACTCGATGCTGGTGATGAGTTGACGCACGTTCTTGAACGACCCTCGACGGATCGCCTGCTGTGTAATCAGGCCAAACCAGCGTTCGACCTGATTCAGCCAGCTTGAGTAAGTCGGCGTGAAGTGTATGTGGTAGCGCGTATGCCTGGCCAGCCACGCCCTGACCTTGGGATGCTTGTGTGTCGCATAGTTATCGACGATCAGATGCACATCGAGATCGGCAGGCACCGCCTGATCCACATGCCTGAGAAACGCCATGAATTCCTTATGTCGGTGGCGCGGCTTACATTGCACAATAACTTCACCGGTTGCCGTATCGAGCGCGGCGAACAGAGTGGTGGTGCCGTGCCGGACGTAATCATGTGTCACTCCTTCGAGATAGCCCAACCCAATCGGCAACATCGGCTGCGTACGCTCCAGCGCCTGACACTGGCTCTTCTCGTCGACGCATAGCACCAGGGCATTGGTCGGCGGACTCAGGTGCAGGCCGACGATATTGCGCACCTTCTCCACGAAGTAGGGATCATTAGACAGCTTGGAGCTTTTTGACCGATGAGGCTGTACGCCGAACAACGACAGATATCGGGCCACCGAACTCTTCGAAATCCCTGTCTGCGCAGCAGCGGAGCGCACGCTCCAGTGCGTTGCCCCGTCCGGCTTCTCATGCAGCATCCTCGCAAGCAATTCCGCGACTGCTTCATCATCATGCGTGCGAGGCCGGCCTGGACGGGCTTCATCATGCAGACCGGCAAGTCCGTGGGCAACAAAGCGCTTCTTCCAGTGCGTAATTGCAGGCGGTGTTACTTCGCACTGCGTCGCAATTTCTTGACCGGTATGACCGTCAGCGGCCATCAAGATAATCTTTGCCCGGCGCACGAGAGAGTGAGGCAGCGAACGCGAGCGGCTCATTGAGAAAAATTGCTCTCGCTCCAGCTCCGACACGACAAGCTCGATTCCTTTGCGTCCCATGATCGCCCCCAACTCACCGTGATTCGATCATAGACCAATCTGAATTTACGTTAAGTCATTTCTGGGACGAAATACTAGGCTTGGGCCGAGACAAGAAACGCTCAGTCAAAAGCCAGTTGAAGGCAATCACTTTTCTGGTGTAATTTCATATTCAAAAATATTCTGAATACCAATCGGGCCGCAGTAGGTTAGTCCTGTATCTCTGAAGCCAAAGCCTAGGTACATGCGTTTAGCTACCACATTCCGCGCATTGACGGCAAGCATTAAACGGTCGACATTTGGGCGATTGGACGCGATCCACCCAATAGCTAGTTCTGCCGCAGCTTTACCGTACCCCTTACCTTGGTATGATAGGCCCACCCGCAGGCTGTGCATCGTCATAGCGTCCGGATTCGCCCATTCTGGCACTGCGGCCTTTTCTCGAAGGACAAAAAAACCTACAACATCGTCATGCGCTACGACTGAAAAACAATGCTCGAATTCCGAATTTTGGCTTTGCCTCAGTTCTGAAAACACTACGTACAACGGGTCGACATATTGACATTGATCGGCATCCAGCCTGAGGTGCGCGACGGTAGCACTGTCGAGACACGACAATTCTAACAGCCTGGCATCGCCTGCCACAATGTGGGAGGTCGGTGCGGTGCAAAAGGATTGTTCTGAGGCACTGGCGACTGCTTGTGAGACTTCCAGTTTTTGCTGTCGAGAGACAAGCTTGGGCCTCTCTTCTTCAATGACACGAGAAAGAACCTCGTCAAGTGTTCGTCTCCCCCACGCATAACACGACCAACCGCTCAACACCTCCGTGGGTGCCTCCACAGTTACCGGTGCCTCCCGCACATAAGAAGACGTAATGGACAAAGACGAAAGCCAGTCGCCTTCATAGTTATAAATAGTATCGACATAGCGGTGTCCCTCATCTGGAAAAATCGCCACAACGTTTTTCCCGGGGTTCTTCCTGGACCACCAATCTGCCACTCTATAGGCTGCGCCACTGGTCGGCCCCATAAATAGCCCATGTTCTCGATGTAGTTGATGAGTTGCATGAAACACTTCTGCAGGCGTCAGCCAGTGAACCTCGTCAAACTGCCGATGATCCACGTTGGAAGGCACAATTTCCCCCCCGAGCCCACTAAGATCCCCCAAATCTCCGCAGGGCTGTCCGAACAAAACAGAATGTGGCATATCTACGCCAATAGCGTGTAACTCAGGGAATGGCACTCTTAAAAATCTAGTAGTGCCTGACATCGACCCACCGGAACCAACTGGCCCCACCAGGCAGTCGACCTTCACAAGTTTTTGGATCAGTAGTTCCGCGAACTTACCGTAGGCCAGTGGATTGCCGGTGTTAGAATATTGAGACGGCCAGAAGCTGCCAGGGATTTCCTTCAGATATTTAGCCAACCTATTTAGCCTAGCCTGTTGTAGCCCCCCTTGTGGTGCCGGATCGTTCACAACTTCTACGTGTGCACCAAGCTCTACAAGGCGGCTTTTAAGGTGACGATCGATTGCCCAATCGCTTACCAATATGAGTTTATAGCCATACTGAACGGCTAACATGGCTAACGCTAGACCAAATGTACCAGAGGAGGACTCGCAGATGGTGGCACCCGGTTTGAGCAGCCCCTCCGACACAGCTTGTTCGAGTATGAACCGCGCCGGAAGCAGCTTCATCAGAAAGAAGCTTGCCCCATAAAAATTAGCATCCAGCCTGACGATCCGTGGATTTTCGAAATCCTCAAGGTTTCGCATAATATTTCGATTCATCATCCTTTTATTCCCAGTGTTTTTATCACTTCGCGATAACAGTAGCTTCAAATCCTGAACACACTAATTCACGGGTAGCCAAATACATGTTCTCCGCAGTTCTTTCGCTCGCCGGATCGAACATCACGCCAATAACCGTTCCGCTGTGTGCTATCTGTAGTCCAACTGAACCATATTTTCGCCCAATTTCTTCAATATCGCGTAGACGTGGCTTTCGTAAAAATCGCTGATTAAGCCAAGTGCTTGCTGTCGCGACGCGGCCGAGCAATTTTATATCGGATGTATCAATCCCTTTACGCAATAGAGCTCGAATCGGTCGAAAGTTCTCGACCTCTTCTAAGTTGTACTGGGGCAATTCCATATCAAGCGTGTTGACAGTCTGTTCGGTATCCGCAGTCACACTTATAAAGTCAATCGGAGGAATCGGTCTCCTGAATGCTTCAAGAACAAATCCATCTCGTTGCGCAAATAGTACCGCCTGCTGCGAGAATATTGTTGAATCACATGCCGACTCAGCGCTTACTGCAATTTGCATAACATCGCTAGGCGGCAGCTCGATATCAAGCGATTCAAGAACTGCCAAGATGCTGGCCACTACATCAGCTGTGGATGACCCCATACCACGCGCAACAGGGATATTGCTCGTAAGCCCAAGTACCCCCCCCACCCTCGCAGCCGAGAACCGCTCAAGCGTGATTTCTGCGGCGCGTTTGGCTTTTTCGCAACGGCTTGGAAAAACGTCTACTTCTCGCTTGTTCTCGTTCGGCAGGAACTCTGCCCTTGACTTGAGACTCCGGTAAGGCATGGAGACTAAACCACGCCACAGCAAACCATCATCGTCTTCAAACATTCCCTGGAGGAGCTCCCCGTGGTGTCCTGCGGCCTCGCCACTCCCTTGTTTCCGGTGCATATTTTCTATCTCCTTTGGCTCTGGTTCAAGAAATTCCAGTACGAATACTGGGAGAGTTTCATACGCGGCAACGGGGCGGTCTGAACTCCTGGTAGTCTGCTGAGATACAGCTCACCAGCTCGAGTAACCTCCCAAGAACTGCCGCATCTGTCTGGTCCGTATCGAATTGATACCGACCGTCTTGCCCCTGTCTCTGCGTACGCTCGCTTCGAACCGAATACCACACCTGCACCAGCAGCGCACGAATCAGTTTGTCCTTGGCGCTGCACGGCAACTGCACTTCGGATGACTCGCGTACAAGCGTGCGAACACCCGGCCCATGCGCTTGCGCGCATCATTCCGCCAGATACGAATCGGCCGCAAGGGGTGGCTCGTAGCCTCAAAGTCATCCAGCGCTGCCATTGTGAACATCGCTTTGGCGTTGCCATCTGCTCCACGGATCGTTTCAGTCTTCAACAGCCCGCTAGGTCGATTCGCATACAAGATGCATGCCTGCAAAAATGAGACCGCCGACGGTCAAAGTGATTGCACAACCACGCAATCAATTGAACGAATTCCTACAGCCGACGTCATCTAGATAACAAACGGGACAGCACGGGCTGTCGTTTCGGGATTCAGAGATGGCTTCGCATTTCGATGTTTCATGGTCGAATGTCCGAAGCTGTTAGCGCCGATGTACTGCCCCCCCGGGGGTGCGGACGAAAACTTGGACTACCTAGACGTAGTTCATGTACTCGTATGAAGAGCGTCTTCGAGCGGTTCGGCTTTATCTAAAATTGGAAAAGCGCCTCGGGGCGACCATCGGGCAGTTGGGTTAGCCGCCGCGAGGCGCGCTGCGTTCGACGCACGCAGCATTAGCGAATTCGTGCGCGGATCAGCCTGCACCAAGACCTTCAGCGTCGCATCCACATTGCCGATCGCCCCAGGGTCAAGCATCTTGGGTCATCTGGGTCGCAACGTCGAGCGAATTCGCGTTCTTCAGGTATGCTACCTGCACCTGCTGGCCAGCCGCAGAATCTACGCCCTCGATGATCTGCTCGATGCGGCGGATGTTATCCGCATAGTCAGTGACGACGATCGTATTATTTGATGGATAAGCGGCAACCATATTACTCGGCGAAATGAGCGGACGCAGCACCGGCAGGAGGTTGATCGCCGATTCGTTTCTAGAGAATGTTAGATCCTTTGGATATTGGGCACAGCATGGACGAGCATGAGCATGGCAAAGACGACGAAATGCAGACCGGCCAAGGTTTCAGGCAGGCGCTCGTAGTCTCTTGCCAGTCGGCGGAAACGGTTGAGCGCAGCCGAAGCTGCGCTCAACCACCCAGCGGCGTGGCAGCAACACGCCCCCCTTTTTTGCCTCCGACAGCTTGATTACCTGAAGCTCAATGCCTTCATTGAGTGCCGCCTGCGCGGCTCCTCTCCGGTATAGCCCTGATCGGCGAACGCCACTTTGATTGTGTGGTCCGTGGCCTGCTGAACCTGACGAGCCAATTCCGCGACCTGCGCGCTCCTGTTCGTTGGCCGGCGTCACATGCACCGCAAGCAGTTGCCCCAATGTATCCACCGCCTATGCACCTTGCTGCCTTTCTTACGCTTGTACCCGTCATAGCCTGCGCGTGGACCGCTCTCGCACGTCGACTGCAGCGTACGGCCATCGAGGATGACTGCACTGGGATGCCCCCGGCGATCCTGCGCCACGCGGATAATCGAACGTAGGTCATTGACCATGGCTTCGAAACAGCCTGCCTGAATCCAGCGCTGTGTCTGCTGATAGACCAACTCCCACGGCGGAAAGTCATTGGGCAGCAGACGCCACGGTGCACCCGCGCGGACAATCCAGCGCAAGGCGTTGAACATTTCGCGCAATTCGTAGCGACGCTGAGGCGCGTCCTGATTCATCAATTTCAGGTACGGAGCGGCGAAGGACCACTCTTCATTCGATACATCCGTTGGGTAGGGTCTGCGTTTTTCATCCCGCCAGGGTACCAGGTCTGGCCGAAAGTTCATAACACCGTCTAAACGCTGCCATACGGTTGCCGACCAAGCGGCCCATCGTTCCAGCGAGCCGCCGCGCGACCTGCGGTTCCGGAAGGGGCGTGCCCGTCGCGCGGTACCGCGCGGTGGTCAACGCGCTGCAGCCCTCGAGACATCACCTGCCGAATCCTGCCGACTGTCTTGCTTCAGCTAAAAAACTGCTCGATGCATTTGCGCTTGCGCTGACTGATGGCGTAGCCGGATCAGCGCGTTGTACGTCCGTCAATGGCCGAGCTGCCCGCGCGACCATCGTTTTGCGCAACATGCGGCGTCACGCCATTTGCGCGACACGTTGCCACGAAACCAGCCGTGTCGTAGTTTTTGTCAGCGCCGACCATAATCGATGTACTGGCAAACTGCGCGGCATACGCAAGCATCTCGGCCGCTGTGTCTCGCTCGGCTGTGCCGTTGGCCTGCGTCACCTGTGCGTTCACCACGAGGCCATGCCGGCTATCCGTCAGCACGTGCCCCATATCAGAAAGCATCGCGCCCGTACCAGGACTCTTGCGAAACAGCCGCGGCTGACTGTCCGCGCTGAATTCATGCGTGTCGTTGCTGCGCTTCTCGCCATGCCAGTTCTCACCCCAAGCACTTGCAGCCTGCGAAATGGCGTCGCCCACGCTCGGGGCGATCGTATCGGGCACTGCCGAACGCCGCCTCGAGGTGTTTTGCGTGTTTTGCGCAACGTGCGGGTGACCCTCATCTGCTGGCACGCCTCGATGAACTCCTGGCCATCGTAACCCTTGTCCGCGCCCAGTGTGATGTCTGCGCTGGCATCGTCTGCCGCTTGCCGTGCGTCGTGGATCATGATCTTAGCCGCTTCACGCTCAGCATGTTCGTCGGCGCGTGTCACGCGCGCATTGACCACCAGACCGTGCCGGTTATCGGTCAGCGTACGGCCCATTACCCCAATTCGCTGGCCGTTTTGCCTTTGCGATAGAATTGCGCATCGGGGTCGGTCCTGGACTGATGTGTCTCGTTGCTGCGTTTCTTCCTGCTCGACGATGATATTCAGATACTTCGACTGACAGATCTTGGTCGGCGTCTCGCGCCCGGCGTCGATAGCCTCAAGCGCAGCGAGATTCGCCCCATTCTTGTCGATCGTTACCACCTCGGGTTCGCCGCTGCGCTCGATCGACTTTTCGAAGTGGCGCTTCGGGGCAGCCTTGTCAAGGTGGGCGCGCAGCAGGAAATCGATCATCTTCCGCTTTGTCCACGGCCCGGTACAGTACTTCCACTGTCCCTTGACCTTGATATACGTATCATCCACGCGTCAGCTCCTGCCGACTGCGCGCTTGCGACGTCGAAATGCCTTTCCGGAGCGGGCAGCAACTTGATCGCCCATCGGTGCACGGTTGAATGGTCGACATCGATGCCACGTTCAGCCATCATCTCTTCCAGATTTCGCCGGCTCAGCCCATATGCCACATGGCGTCGGTCTTTATGTGCCGACGCATGACTTCAGACATGCTGCCCTCCACTGACGTGCAACTCTGCTCCGTTGATGTACGACGAGGCCTCAGTGCAGAGGAAGTAGATTACTCGTGCGACTTCGGCCGGATCTCCGAGACGACGCATAGGAATACCGTGATCCACGATCTCCTCAGTGCCGGGCGACAGGATCGAGGTATCAATTTCGCCCGGCGCAATAGCGTTGACGCGTACGCCCTCGGGGCCAAACTCGTGTGCCATTTCTCGTGTTAGAGCTGCGAGCGCAGCCTTTGAAGCTGCGTACGCAGTACCCGCGAAAGGATGAACCTTCACCCCGGCGATCGATGTTACGTTGGCAATCGCTCCTTTTGCTCGGACCAATTCTGGGAACAGCGATCGCGCCAGTAATGCGTTGGATACCAAATTCACGTTAAGAACAGTCATCCATGTCTGAATATCGCTGTTGAGAATTCCGAGGCGCGATCTGTTCTCGCCTTTAGGCGAGATTCCAGCATTGTTGACGAGCGCATGTAGTTGTCCATCAGGTAGCCGTCGCCTGACTTCCAAAGCGATCCGGTCGATGTTATCGAGGTCCGCGAGGTCTGCTTGGATGTGCGTTTCACGCGCCGCAGGCCACTTGCAACTGTCCGAGAACGGTCGCCGTGAGACAGTGAACACCTCCCAGTTGTTTTCCTGAAAAAGCTTAACTGTGGCATGACCGATACCGCGGCTGGCGCCGGTCAACAGCATATAACGATTAACTTGGCCCATCTGTGCAGTTCCAATTTGGATAGATCGTTGCTTGCGATCGCTTGCATTGGGGCGCGCCGCTCTGCGTGCGGTGAGGCGAACCTGCACGAGTTGTGGCGCGGCAATCTGGATGAGAGGAACAGCGCGTCAGTTAGATCGTCGAAGTCGTGACTGCCGCGCAGAAGGAACGCATCACGCACCCGTAGTTGAACACCTTCTGTAACAGCAACGTCGGCGGCGGCCACGGCTCAGATGCTGCAATACAAATGCCCGACTGCTCATCCGTCAATGTTGTGGGGATCGCCTGCCGGCCATGTTTTGCAGCCATTCTCGTATCCGCAAAGCCTTGACTTTAATCCGACCGCCCTCGCCAACCCCGCGAGCCAGTCCCGACGGGGCACGCAAGCAAATTCCGCCCTTTCGGAAAACCCGCAATCAGTTGTTTATCTTTTCCATACACAATCCTTATCGGGAAAATGTTAATTAACCTAAGCTCTGCGGGTCGTCGTACTACCCACCTACCTAACACGGCACGTTACGCGACTCTCTGTGCAACTACCAGAAGAAAGGCGTCAAATGCATTGATACCAACACTAAGCGTCATTGAAGGGTTGTGTCGCATTAGTGCGGGGGCGCTAGAATGCGCGTCTGACGAACCGGTTCTGACCCGATGATCAAGAAGGCACCCACGAACGGCCCTTGCCCAGGAATTGCGAAGGTTCTGAAGCGACTGCACTATCCGCTCGCTGCGCAGAACATCGACGATGCGCGCGTTCGTCATGCCGGTCCTTCGCAGATATTCATTTGCGATGCGAATCAGTGTTATCCAAACAATTGATTTTGTAGTTCGAGGCGAGATGCCGCATAGTCGCTTCCTGCGACGCGCGGCACAGCTTCCGACTATCCGTGCCGGAAAGAGAACTTTCCCGATATGCCCCGATGCAAGCGACGCTATCGGAGCGGATATCCATCTTAACGTCAAAATCAATTTTCTACGGGAGCGGATACGAGAACAACCATAGGAGCCGTGGCAATGACTGTATCGATCGTGATAGTGGGTGCCGGCTTTTGTGGGACGATGACGGCCACATGGCTACTATCGGATCAAACCGTAAAGCCCCTCCCTATCGATCGCACGGGTCGACAGCTTTAGCATTTCGCGCGGTATTGGTCGATTTTCGATATCAAATAAGAAAAAATGGACAACCGAAGAGTCGTCGTCACCGGTCTTGGTGCCATTTCCCCGGTCGGGATTGGCGTCGAGGAAAATTGGTCGAATGTCATTGCCGGCCGCAGCGGAATCGGCCGGGTCACCTTTTTCGATACGACCGATTTCCCGGCGCAAATCGCTGGCGAAGTCAAGGGGTTCGACGCAACTCGCTTCATTTCGGAAAAAGAGGTCCGCCATATGGATCGCTTCATCCAACTCGGTGTCGTGGCCGGCATGGAAGCATTCGTCGACAGCGGCCTCACAGTGACCGAAGCAAATGCCTCCCGGATCGGCGTTCATGTCGGGTCCGGAACCGGCGGCGTACAGACCCTCGTCGACACTGCCTTCACGATCAGGGACAAAGGGCCGCGGCGGGTGTCCCCATTTTACGTGCCCTCATCCATCATCAACATGATCGCGGGGCATCTCTCGATCCGGTACGGGCTCAAGGGACCGAATCTCGCCATGGCGACGGCGTGCTCGACCGCCACTCATGCGATCGGAGACGCCGCCCGGCTGATCGAGTATGGTGACGCCGATGTCATGATTGCAGGGGCAGCAGAGGCGGCGATCACCGAGAGCAGCCTCGCGGGCTTTGGCCGGGCCAAGGCGCTCTCGACGCGCAACGAAAGTCCCGAGACAGCGAGCCGCCCGTGGGACGCGGAGCGCGACGGCTTCGTGCTAGGTGAAGGAGCGGGCATCATCGTGCTCGAGGAGATGAAGCACGCGCGCCAGCGCGGCGCACGGATTTACGCGGAATTGGCCGGATTCGGACTGAGCGGTGACGCATTCCATATTACTAGCCCGTCGGAAGACGGGGAAGGCGCGGCCCGCTGCATACGCAATGCCTTGCGCAATGCACGCGTCGCGGCCGACAGCGTGCAATACATCAATGCGCACGGCACTTCGACGCCGCTCGGCGACCGCGCGGAATCGCTCGCGCTGAAGGCAGCCTTCGGCTCGCACGCCAAGGACCTCGCGATCAGCTCGACAAAATCAGTGACCGGGCACCTGCTTGCCGCTGCGGGTGGTGTCGAGGCCGTCTACACCGCGCTCACCGTGCACCACCAGATTGCGCCGCCGACCGCCAACTTGACAAAGCCCGACCCGGAATGCGACCTCGACTATGTACCCCTCGTAGCTCGACGCATGCCGATTGATGTTGCCATTTCAAATTCGTTCGGGTTCGGCGGCACCAACGGCACGCTAGTATTCCGCCGGATCGAGTGAATGGCTAGGACAGAGGAATCTGCCAAGTTCGCGAAGCAGATCTTGAAGGCACGTCAACGTAAAGAATCTCTATTGGTCGGAGATAGCAGCACGCCTGCCCAGTTTGAACCACCCCGGAAATGTGGGGTAGTCGGACTGGCTTGCGAGTCCGCTGCGTGCCGGCTTGCTATCACCGGGCCAGACGGCGAGTCCAACCCGTTATCGCGTGTGTGATCGAGCGGTAACTCGGCAGACCGCCGATGTGACCGGGCCTCGCCCTCCTGTCTCAAGCGACACCGCAAGCACGAATGGCTCTGAAACCGTTGTGTATGCTGGTCCGGCACCGCATGATTCTCTTCCATGAGTTCGGGTCAACGTACAGATTTTATGCGCCGCCAGGTCGTCGAGCAAGCGAGCTCGTGGAGCAGGCAGCCGCCGGCGTGCAGGCGTTGAACGCGCAGGCGGTCGAACTGGAGGATTCAGTGTCGGTGTTCAACGTGTCGGCGGGCGCAGGGGTGAGCAATCCCTGAAACTGGAGAATAAAAGCTTCTACGAAGCCGCGTTTTGTTGCGTGGCCCTGTCCATCTCACTGATGCCGGTGTTGACATACTTGATGCCGACGCTTTGCTCTTCAGACGCCAGGAAATCTCGCTGACGATATCCGCGACACACCTGATCGCATCCTTGACTTGCCCTATCGTTGTTCCTGCGTCGGCCGCCTGGCTTGCCCCATGCTCCACGACCGCCACGGGGTCACCAATAAGCGACTTAATTTCCTTGGCCGCCGTGGCCGAATGCTGTGCGAGATTGCGTACCTCACTTGCCACAACCACAAAGCCGCGCCCCTGTTCGCCCGCCCGGGCAGCTTCCACCGCCGCATTGAGCGCCAGAATATTGGTCTGGAAGGCGATACCTTCGATTACACCCGTGATCTCAGCAATTCTGGCAGAACTGCCACTGATTTTCTCGATGGTACCAATCATGGTTGACACCACGTCGTTGCCACGTTCTGCCAGATCGGTCGCGTTCAAGGCAAGCGTGCTCGCCTGAATAGCATTGTCAGCGTTGTTTCGAACCGTCTCGGTGAGCTGCGCCATCTTGATGCGGTTTTCTAAAGGGATGCAGCGTGCTTTTCGGTACGCGCGGACAGATTCTCGTTTCCAACGGATATATCCGTCACCGCGCGACCGACTGAGTCCGTCAGCTGGCGCACTGAGGCAATCGCCTGCCGACCTGATACGTCGCCATGTCGCGCACAGCTGCATGCAGTTCAGCACGGCGACCGTCGTAAAAATATGGCGCGGTCAGTTCCACGTTACGCAGCGTCGGCGTCTTGAACGCATGGCAATCGAGCGACTCTTTTGTAACATTCGCCCGACCGTTGTCCTGCGGACGTGTAGCCCCGAACGGAAAAGTAGTCGGCCGGGAGACCCATTCGCTCGAACGACTGCCCGCCCAGATTCCTGCCCGCATGGCAGGTTGCGCAATGGTTTGCCTTGAATAACTGGTAGCCGCGCAATTCCTCACTATTCAGCGCAGGCCTGTCGCCGCGCAGGTAAGCATTTAAGCGACTCGGCGTTAGCAGCGTCACTGCTATTCGGCGATCGCATCTGTGATGTTCACGCTCGACCAACCGCTCGGGTACACCGCCAAGAACCGTTGCGACATCGACGATGTCTTGTTCTCGAAGGTGTTAGGGCAACGCTGATCAAGCCCGGTAAACACGACTGGTTGCGACCAAGACATGCGTCAACTTTCGAGATCGCGAAAAACAGCCGCAAAAGCGGGCATTCGAGCTCATGTTGGGCCCCTTGAGGGGCTCTGCACGGGCTCTTCGCCCGTCTTTGGCCCTCTATGGGCGCACCTGTGCCGTCGAGCGACCACACATGTAAAGATTGGCCAGCGCGAGCGCAACGAAGGCGCGATTGGCGTTCTTCGCCAGCCCGCGATAACGAACCTTCGTGAAGCCCCACAGCAGCTTCACGACCGCGAACACATGCTCGACCCGGGCACGGATCTTCGACTTGTTGCGGTTCTTGCGGCGCGCCACCTCGTCGACGATGTCCTTGCGGCGCGTGCGCTTGTTGGTGAAGTCACGTGCGTTCGGGGCCTTGCTGTGAATCAGTGCTTTCTGGCTCGCGTATGCGCTGTCACCGTAGACGCGTTGCTCCTCACCGTGCAGCAACTGCGGCTGCGGATGCTTGCTGTGTACGTTGGCGGCGGTTACGACCGCGCTATGAGCCAGCCCGCTCTGACTGTCCACACCGATGTGGTGCTTCATGCCGAAATACCATTGCTGGCCCTTGCGCGTCTGATGCATTTCCGGGTCACGCGCCTTCTCCTTGTTCTTCGTCGACGAGGGTGCACCGATCAGTGTGGCGTCGACAATCGTGCCGCTCTTGAGCTTTGCCCCCGCGCCTGCAGCACCACTCCCACTTCCGCGAAGATTCGCTCGCCCAGCTTGTGCTCTTCCAGCAGATGCCGGAATTTGAGCATCGTCGTGGCGTCCGGCACCGTTTCGCTGCCCAGGTCAATGCCAACAAAACGGCGCAGGCTGAGGCTGTCGTACAGGGCCTCTTCGCATGCAAGGTCGGCAAGGTTGAACCAGTGCTGCACAAAGCGAATCCGCAGCATGCGCTCCAGTGCAATCGGCGGGCGACCATTGCAGCGTGTCGGATAAAACGGCTCCACCACTGCGCACAGCTGCGCCCACGGCACGATCGAGCTCATCTCATCGAGAAACGCTTCGCGTCGCGTGGGTTTGCGCTGCGCCTCGAATCGCCCGCATTGATCGTAAGCGGTGATTTCAGCACACCGAATAAAGAATCGTTTGCGACCGACAGGCGAGCGTAGCCGTACCGCGATGGTCGGGGGCAACCGGCAATGTCCGCGTCGAGGTGATGAGCCTGCACGTGGGCCAGCACGCCGACGCGCATTCAGTTCGTCAGCCGGTCTCTTCCTTTTCCTGCTGCCGGGCGTAATTGAACGGCAGAAGGTCGGTTACGTCTGCGTCCGGCGCACGCTGCGGCAATTCGGAGAGTACGTGTAGCAGGTAGTCGTACGGCTCGACGCCGCAGGCTCTGCACGTCAACATCAAGCTGTACACCGTCGCGCTCGCTTTTGCGCCGTCGACTGTGTCGCTGAACAGCTAGGACTTTCTCGAAGTGGCAAACGGTCTGATGTCTCGTTCGCAAACATTGTTATCGATGGGGGCGCAACCATTGGTGACGTAGCGGCTCAGATATTGCCACTGGTTGCGTGTATAGGCGATTGCCTTGCCGAGCAGACTTTGGGGCAGTACCTTGGGTGCCAGCTCATCGAGCCACGCCTTGAAGGCCTCGAGCACCGGCACGCTATGCTTTTGCCGCAAGCCATATGTGTAATCGGCGCGCGTCTGGCCATCAGGCAGTTCGCCCTTGGCGAGTGCCTCGACACGGTACAGGGCCTGGAAGTATTCAAGCGCTTTCGCCACGCGAGCGTTAGGTGTCTTCTGTTTGCCGGAGTCCGTTTTTTTCTCGGCCGCCTTGTCTGCCTTGACGAACAGCCTCCGGGCGTGCGCGACGCATCCGAAGTGCGTGGCCTTTTTGAGCGTGCGCCAGGCGCTGTAGCCGTCGCTCATCAGCATGCCGCTGTAGTCGCCGAGAAACTTCTTCGGATGTTCCTGGCCGCGCCCCGGCTGGTACTCGAACAGCACAACGGGCTCGGCGCAGCCTTCGGCGCTGCGGTACACCCATGCATAGCTCTTGCTCTGCGCGGACCTGCCGGGCTCCTTGAGCACCTGAACGGTCGTTTCGTCACCGTGGATCAACGGCTGCGACAGCAACGTCTTGTGCAGCGCGTCGTACAGGCGGTGGTAGTGCAGTTCGCTGGGGCGGATGATCCAGTGAGCGAGCGTGCCGCGACTCACCGGAATCTGCCAGCGTGCGAGCGCGTCCTGCATCCGGTACAACGGCATGCCGTCGACGTACTTTGCGGTCGTGACCGTCGCGATCACCGACGCATCCGCATGGCTGCCCGGAATCGGCTGCACCGGCATCGGCGCAAGCACGATCCGGGTATGTTCGGCATGACACTCACAGTACCGGCACGCCCATTTGGAACGTATGTTCTGCCGGACCGTCCACTTGACCTCGACGTGCAACTGTTCGCTGATGTCCTCGCCGATGCGATGCATCGGGTTGCCACAGTCCATGCATGCCCTCTGGTCTTCGGGCAGGTCGTATTCGACAGGTTCACGCTTCAGGTATGCCGGCAGCGGCTTGCGTCCGCCCTTGCGCCGTTCGGGCTCGCTGTTTTGGGGTAGGCCGGTGTCGGGCAGCGCTGGCTGTGCGCCCTCGTCCTCCTCGTCGGAGGGTTCGGTCTGGGCGATCTGCTCAGCCTCGTCGAACACGCGATCCTTGCGTTTCTCGCTCTTCGGCGCGTACCGCTCGGCCTGCAGCAGACGGATCTGTTCCTCGAGCTGTTCGATGCGCTGATTCAGCTCCTCGATCTGTGCGTCGCGTTGTGCAATATCCTGTGTCGCGCGCTCTTCGAGATCGCGGATATAGCCCTTGACGACCCTGGGTATGTGCTTGAGATCAGGCGGATTCATGCGCTCCAGGATAGCGGAGCGCGCCGCGCCGTGGGTTTACGTCAATTTGTAAAAGGCGCAGCCGCCGTTGTTTACGCGCGACGTGCCTTGCCGGGCGGGGCTAGCTGGCGTGCTGGTAACGACGCACCGGGTGGCGGCGAAGCGCGTCGATGTCGATGCCGTCGAGCAACCAGTGAAGCTGCTGCGTTGTCAGCTCGATCACCTCCTGATGCCGCCTCGGCCACACGAAATGGTCTTCCTCAAGCCGGCGCAACATCAGCCAGAAACCGGTGCGCTCGTACAGCAGGAGCTTGACGCGATCGCGTTTGCGGTTGTGGAACGCGTACACGGCGCGGGCGAGCGGGTCTAGCTGCATCGACTCCGTGACCAGGGCAGCAAGGGTATTGATGCCGGCGCGGAAGTCAATTGGCTCGCGGTACAGGTACACCTTCAGGTCGTCGTCGAAGCGGAACATCAGCTCCCCCTCAACGCGTCAATCATCGTCTTGAGCAGCGCGCAATCGTGCCCGGTGCACTCGAGTTCAAGGCTCACCCCGTTGGGCAGCTGCGCCACCAGGCGCGACGGCAGCGGTGGTCGCTGTGGCGCGTGCACCCGCATCGGCGCCGCCGGTGCATCGGGTTCCGGCTGCGGCGGCATCGGCGAAGCCGCCCAGCTGTCATCGCTGATCGCCACCACCGGTACAAATGCCGTGGGCAGAGCCTTCGAGTCACATGGGGCGGCGGCGCCCTTCAGACGCGCCTCGTAATTCTTGATCCAGCGGCGCAACTGGTTGGCGTTCACGCCCGCCTTCAGCGCCATACCCGCGATCGACACGCCCGGTTTCAGGCAGGCTTCAATCAGCCTCTGTTTGTCACGCTTGTCGAAAGTCCGCTTTCCTTCGACACCAACGTTGGTCGCACGCAAGGGCAAAAAATCTACGCAGCTCTCGTCCATGAAGGGTGTGTCCATTAAAAAACCGTGGACACATCCTGCGCTGTTTTCAGCTCAGGATCTATGTGGGGAGAAACTGCCGCTTACCATTGATCGACAGCCATCGCCAGTGTCAGTTGCTTCATCCCGTTTTTACTTTCGCCGTTGCACGTCCACGCTATAACGCACGACAGTCATGAACGGTGGACTTGATCAGCATTGGCTTAGGGCTACGCTGATCAAGCCGTGTAAACACAACGGGTTGCGATCAAGAGATGTGTAAACTTTTGAGATCGCGAATAACAGTCGTAAAAGCGAGGCATTCCTGCTCATGTTGGGCCCCTTGAGGGGCCCTGCACGGGCTTGTCGCCCGTCTTTGGCCCTCTACGGGCGCACCTGTGCTGTCGAGCGACCTCGCCACATGTAAAGATTGGCTAGCGCGAGCGCCACAAAGGCGCGATTGGCGTTTTTTGACAGCCCGCGATAACGAACCTTCGTGAAGCCCCACAGCCGCTCCACGACCGCAAACACATGCTCGACTCGGGCAAGGATTGACCTTACCCCTGTTTGACGTATCCCATAGCCGAGGGAATTCAGGCGGCTCGCTGGGCAGCGAGCCAGTTCTTCTCGAACGTCATAGGGCTGACGTAATCGAGCGTCGAGTGTAGCCGATGGGCAT
>NZ_JBFRCN010000080.1:0-26250 GCF_040965835.1 Paraburkholderia sp. BR10872 | reverse complement strand
CTGCGCGGCAAGGCCGACCCTCCTGCCTCCATCCCCTGATTGCGGGTAGGCACAGACAGAATCACGCTCGCCGAGCATGCCTCACTTACGCGCATAACGTCGAGAGCGGCCCACGCGAGCCGCTTACTATCGAAGTCAGGCTGATCAGCCCGCAATATGTCGCACCGTTCGTCAAGACGAACAAGAGCGACCGCAACGATGCGGAGGCGATCGTCGAGGCTGCCAGCCGGCCCACCATGCGCTTCGTGACGATCAAATCGGTTGAGCAACAGGACATCCAGGCGGCGCACCGCATGCGCGCAATCCTGCTGCGTCACCGTACTGCGCTGATCAACCAGATACGTGGCCTGCTCGGCGAGCGCGGGCTGGCCATTTCGCGCTCACCGGAAGCCTTCAGGCGCGCGATACCGGAACTCCTACGTACGAGCGCAGACGAACTGACTTCCTTTTGCCAGACGCTGCTCACCGAACTTCTGCAGCACATGCGCGCCAGGAACGTGTTCATCTCATCGAGGCATCCACCCAGACGTTCATGAAGAAATCCGCGCTCTGCAGGAAGATCGCCAAGATCCCTGGTATTGGCCCGCTACCGCGACGGCCGTTGTCGCCGCGGTCGGGGATGCCAGGCAGTTTCGCGACGGCCGGCATCTGCCCGCCTGGCTCGGCCTCATGCCTCGACAGTATTCGTCTGGCGGCAAGCCTCGCCTGCACGGCAACAGCCGACGCGGCGACACATACCTGCGGACCTTGCTCATTCATGGTGCTCGGCCAGTTCCGCGCTATGCACCCCAAAAAAATTGATCCTCAGAGCATCTGGCTTCAAGAGCTGATGGCTCGACGCGGGCCATAACTGCGCAGAGGTCGCCCTGGCCAACAGGAATGCGCGGATCATCCAGGCGCTGCTCAGTAGCGAAGTGACCTATATGACGAGAAGCGCGGCAACATAACCTCCCAAAGCCGCCGGTAAGGAGCCCCCACCCAGGTTTGCGAAGCTTCTCAAAGCGATGACGAAATAGGTTGAACCAGCATCCTGAAGCCTGTTTTTCGTGCCGGCTGCCACTCGTGGCAAGCCGCGATGTTGCTAAGGACGGGCTGCGCGGATCTCATCAAGGCTGCGGGCGTGCTTCGGCAACCGCCCATCTGGCAAGCCGGATACATGCATGCAGACCGTTTCGGCATCACGAAAAAGAAGCTTGCAAAAGGCGGCGGGTCCACACATGCACGAAAAGGCCGACGACTGCTACCAAAAAATTGACGCTTCCTCGTCCTTGTCCTCGTCCTCATTAATCGCAATGATGATTTTCGAATTCCTCGAGCCAGCAGTACTGGATGACGCCAGAGCGGTCCACGGCGCTGTATACCTCGGAGCGACGTCTCTACTGTCTCTCAGTCATCACAGTTGGCAATCTACACGCAATTAATATTCACTTAGCGTCTTGTCACCCGCTTGAGTGTTTGCGACGGTGTTTCGCCGAAACGCGCCTTGTAGTCGTTGGAAAAGCGTCCGAGATGCGAAAACCCCCAGCTCATCGCAATGGAAGAAACGTTACGCTCGGAGCAGTCGGAAAGAATCTCACGCCGCACTGCTTCGAGCCGATGCCACTTCAGATATGCCATGGGCGCATGCCCGAAGTGTTGCCGAAAGCCACCAAACAGCTTGTGGCGCGACACACCGGCCGCGCGCTCGATGTCTTCGAGCGCAATGTCCTCACGGGCGTTGTCGTGGATGAACTGCTTCGCTCGCAACAGATAGTGCGGACATGAGGGGCCCATGGCCCCCGCGAGCGCCTGCGAGTAGTTGTGCGACTGACAGAGCAACAGCCCCTTGATCAACGCTTCCTCGAGATTTCCGACCATCTGCTCATGATTGAGCAACGGCGCGGCGTGGCCCATCTCGTTCAGCAGAAACTTGACCATGCGCCACCAGGCTGCCTGATCGCCGTCGGCGGCATTCATCTGCGGCTCGAACGTCAACGGGACACCAACCGGCCGTCGCAGAAGATCTTCAAGCACCTGACGCAGGGCCTGGCTCGGGATCGCAACGATGATCTTCCGGCAGTTTCCCATGATCGTAAGGTCCTGCCTCTCATGCGGCGACAACACGAGGCCGTTGTCCCGGTCCGATAGCCACAAACGACCATGCGCGGCCAGTTCCTGCTGCCCGGTAAGCGGCAGACTCAGGCTATAGCAGTTGAGCGGCGCCTCGTTATGTATGGAAACGGTGACATCGGTGCCGTATTCCACGTACCCCAACGAGCTCGCCATCGACCGCAACACCGTGCCCGAATGGTGGAACTGCAGTTTCTTCGGGCTCCGTACCTGCAACCGATGCGGTCCGCAGATCGACGCCATCCATTCCTGCGCGCCTTCGAGGTCGTGACGCAGCGCGTCAATACCTTGGCTGTCGTTGAGAGCAGGCGCGTACATGGCGTGTCACTGAGGGCTGATGGTCACTCGATAGTAAACCCCCCCGGGCGCGGAAAAGAATACAAAAAGACCCTGAATGGGTGCTGCGCCGCCACCTCAAGGGACCTGCTGCGCGCCGTTGCTATCCGCGAATTTGGTAGTAGAGTCGGTGGTCGCCTACGCCTTCGCGCGCAAGCCATGCCCTGATAGCGTCCACCATCGGAGGCGGACCGCACACGTACATGTCGAAGGGGTTTGATTCGATCATCCCGCGGTCGAAATGCTCCGGAATGAGGCCAGTCCTTCCCTGCCACCCGTCAGAAGGATTCGTCACCACGATGTCGCACGCGAAGTTTGCGATGCGTTGTGCGTAAGAGCCCAAACGATCGAGTTCGCACAGGTCGCGCGCGTTCGTCACACCATAGTAGAGATGCACCTTCTGGTCGCCCCCCTTGTGAGCGAGATCATCAAGCATCCCGAGAAATGCGGACAGGCCAGTTCCGCCCGCCACCATCACGAGCGGCCGCCCCCACCTGCCGAAGATAGAACGTGCCGAGCGGTGCCTCGAGATCAATCGTCTGCCCTGGCCTGCAGCGTTCGCGCATGTAGTTGCTCATCGCTCCGTCGGGCAGCAGACGAATGAGGAACTGCAACTGGTTGTCGTCGGCGGGCGGGCCGGCTGGCGAACGAATATGAACGCCACACGTCCGTGCCCGGCACCTTCAGGCGGGCGTACTGCCCCGGCAGAAAATCAAGGCGTCCAGCGTGAGCGCCTGCGTCCAGATCCAGGATCGCCGTCGTTTCGGATACCTGCCTGATGCCGGAAACCTGGCCCGTGAGCACCCGCTTCCCCCCCGCGCCGCATAGGCTCGAATCGAAGTCGAAGTAGAACGAGGCGTCGGACTGCACGCGCGTCTGACAGGACAAGATCTTACGCACGGCAAGATCGTCCGGAGACAGTGCTTCTTCACCGACATAATCCTGCGTGTAGCTGCCCGACTCGCAGCGTCCCTGGCAGGTCCCGCACACACCTTCGCGGCAGTCGAGTGGAATGTTCACGCCGCTGCGGAGGGCGGCGTCGAGGAGGATTTCGCCTGAACGGACGTCGAAGAACACCGTTTTGCCGTCGGCAAAACTGAACGCGACCTTATGGATCATTGTGCGCACTCCCGCCTGCAGATGATAGAAGTCGAGCACGGCGTTGATCGTGTCGTTCAGCAGCAGCACGTGCTTGCGTGCGATCTTCCAGCTACCGCCCGCAGGCTGCAGCTGGTAGGTAGCGCGCCCGAAGAAGTGTTCAGCCACGCCGTGCCGCGCGTAAAAGGTCGCCCAGTTGGCCTTCACTTCCAGTTCCCCGTGCTCACATTCGGCGATACGCACGTTGGTGATCTGATGCAGGTGTACGTGGCAGCGGCGTGGAGGCCGCAGACTTGCCAGTGCGCAGCCGAAACACACGGTCCTCGAGCCCCGTTCGGTTCGCGTAGTAGATCAGCGACATGCTGCGCCTCGGGTCGGTCGTGTACACGTGCTCGGAGTCCCATTGAGGCACGTGAAATGTGCTGTTTTCGTCGAAGAGCTCGAGGTACTCGTCCCAACTCTGCGCATCGCAAAGCTCGGCCTCGCGATACAGAAATTGCTCGACCGATTGCTGTAGCGTTTGCGTGACGGCCATGATTCATGGCTTCCTTCCCGACGTTCGATTGTTGTGCGAGGCCCCTCATGAGAAACGCCTGCCAGGCGCCATGCTGATTGACGTAAAGCCCCTCCTGCGTCAGCTCCGTGCCGCAGAGCACAGGCGCAATGCCGAGCAAGCGCGTATTCGCCGTTTCACCTGACACCCACTTGTGGTAGCCGCGCGAGATGTCGCTCCGGCGCTCGAGGCGCGCCTGGAAGCCCCGCTGCTGCTCACGGAATTCCACGAGATCGTCCGGCGCGCCCATTCCCGAGACATTGAAAAAATCTTCGAACTGACGAATGCGGTTTTCGCGATCCTGATCCGATTCGCCTTTTATGCCAATGCACTGGCTGATGACTTCCGTCTTGTTCCAGGCGACTGGACGCACGATGCGCAACTGAGAGCTGATCTGATCCATGAAAACGAGGCTCGGATAGACGTTCAGGTTGCGCAGCCGATGCATCATCCACTCGGCTTTCTGCTGGCCGTATACCTCGACGAGGCGCGGCATGACGGTGGCATCTTCCTCGCCGTCCGGATGCCAGAGACGGTCGGCCGCTCGTATCGAGCACGCTCCGCAATAACGCCAAGGTGCGCGAAGGGGACACCGTCGCGGCGAGCATGTCAGTCATGAACGCGTGCGGCGCAGTGAAAGCGTTTGGTGTCGCAACGCCGAAGTAATTGACTTCCATTTCGGCCCGCACATCGTCAGTATTCTGCACCGCGATAAACGACCGCAGGCGGTTCATGCGCGCACATTGTTGACAGGCAACGCGAGACCCGAGGCGGAACGCGCAGCGTAGCCACACCCTCCCCCCCGGTCACATCGAGCGCAACGGGAATCACGCGCTCAAACTACGGCGACGATCTCGTGCTCGAACACGAGCGACTGCTCACGCGAGTGAGAAGTCGGCTGGCAAGGTCACTTCGAGCAGTTCCAAATCGGCGCTGCAGTGCTTAAACGCATAGGGAAGCATGCCGGGGATCGCAATGCTGTCGTCTGCTCGAAGATGCCATTGGTCGTCGCCTTGCACGACATCGAGAGTTCCTGCGAGCACGAAGAAAAAGCAGAACTCCGTATCGTGCATGCGCGAAACGACCTTGCCCTCGCCTTGCGGGCGCACCACGCGCACGCCCGCGAGGCCGTTCGTTGCCGCACCGATACCCGTGTCCGTTACGACGAAACCCGGCGATTTCCACGGACTCCACGTGCCGTTCTTTGCGACATGCCGAACAAAGCGCTGACCGTTGAAATCGTGGGCGGGATCATAGACAGCCGAAGGAAGCGCCATATCGTGGTCGGCCATCGTGATATGTTCGGCCGGACTACCGATTTCGATCACCTCTGCCCCGGCCGAACTTTCCAGCACGCGGTGCCGGATCTCCGGCGGCTGAAGCACGCAATCGCCCGCTTCCAGAATGAACGGATCGCCTTGCCCCTCGTAGACGACCCGAACCCAGCCCTTGCGGCAGAAAATCGTCTGAAAACGGATCTTGTGGAAGTGCACGTAATCGGGAACGGGGCCGCCACCGAGGATCCGAATATGTGATGCGATAAACGCACCTCCGTGCCGGTTTGGCAGCAGGTCGCGGTAACGCAGGCCCGCACGACCGACGGTCCACGGTGCCCCATCCTGCGCACGAGACAACACGAGTTCCTGTCTGTTGACAGGCTGCTTCATGCGAGGCTCGGCCGGGACGAGCCTGACCTCGACGCCGTTCGGCGCGGTCAGTGTTCGCGTATCGTCGCCGAGTTGAAACTCGTCGTCGCACAGCACGTCGAGCTTCGTCACCCCGCCGACGAGGTCTACACTGAGGCGCAACCTGATATTGCAGCCCGACAGGATCGCCGTGCGAGGACTGTCAGCGGGAAAAATGGCATCGATGCGGAAGCCGAGATGTTCGATAAAGAACTGCGTCGTCGCGGCCAGATCGGTACACGACATCGGGACGAGAAAGCCGCGAATACCGGTCAGCGGAGCGGGAAGAAACGATGGACTGGTCATGATCATGATCCTGAGCTGAAGAGCGGGGTTTCACAAATGCAGCGGTGCAGCAACTGGCATCCGGGGCGGCCCCGTCAGGACGCACGACACGCCTTCTGCGCGCGGCGCATTTGACCGCACTACATGCGGCGCTTTCGCTTTCATCGCGGCAGCCGCGCAGCGAGACGTTCGATGCCCGCCACCGTCGTGCACGCACCGGGCGACAGACGCAACGTGCGGCCGCGCGAGTCGACCAGGATATGCTGCGAAGCGAGCTTCGCCACGACCTCCTGAGGATCCAGATGTGCGGGCGTCCGCACCATGACACTGCCACCGCGAGATGCATCGTCGCGTGGCGACAACAGCGCGTAGCCGAGACCGTCGGTGATTTCGACAAGTTGATGGCACAACGACAGGTTCTGCGCGCGCAGCTTGCCCGGCGGCTGCGCAAGCAGCCAGTCGAAGCCCGGCTTCGATGCGACGAACGGCAGCAGCGACGGTGTGCCCGTGTCGAACCGGCGTGCGTCGGGCGCATACGAAAACGCATCGAGGTTCCAGTTGAACGGGTCGGCCTGACTGAACCAGCCGCGCACGCAAGGTGTGACGGCGGACGTCAGCAGATGCGGCGCGACATACCCAAGACCCGATCCCGGCGCGCCGCACAGCCATTTGAGCGTGGAGCCGCAGACGAAATCGAACGGTATCTCACGCAGATTGAACGGCAGGATGCCCGCGCCCTGCGTGATGTCGACCGCGACAAGGCTGCCCGTGGTTCGCGCGTGCGCAGCGAGCGCGGCCAGATCGACGCGTTTGGACGTCAGCGACGATACCCACGTGATCAGCGCAAGCCCAACATGCGCATCCCACGCCGCGACGAAGTCCTCGTCGCGAACGTAGGCTTCACCGGCGCGCACCGGCACCGTTTTCAACGTGAAGCCGCGCCGTGCCGCAACACCGTTCAACAGGAAGTGCAGGCTCGGAAAACAGTCGGCGGCAATCAGCACCGTGCGTGCGCGCAAGGCCGCATCGTCGAGACCGTCGATGAAACGTGCGAAGACGTCGGTGACATTTTGCGCGCCGAATACGTGCGCGGCGTCTGCGCCGATCAGCGTCGCCCAGTTCGACAGCAGCGCGTCACGCGCACCGAGCCCGACGCTCCAGCGTCGTTCGTCGGGTGCATACCAGTCGGATGTGAAGCGTGCGAGCGCCGCCGTCACGGCCTCCCGTTGGCCGGGGAATACACCAACCGAGTGGTACATCATCCAGCCACTGAAGTCACTGTCCTGCGCGGTAGAAAATAAAGTCATGTCAGCGCTTCGCTTCGAACTAGATGTGTTTGACGATGAACCGATGATAGATGCCGATGCATACGAGGCTGAGCACGGCGCAGCCCATCAGATAGATGCTCGGCGATACGGGATCATGCGTCCAGCCGATCATGGCCGTCACGAGCCACGGCGTGAATCCTCCAAACACCATGACGCCGATGTTATAGCTGAAGCCGAGTCCCGTGCTGCGCAGCGAGGCGGGAAAGAGCGACGACAGCACCGCTGCGAGCGGACCGAAGTAGATTGCCTTCAACACGCCCGCCAGCATCATTATCGACATCAGCACTGACAGAGAGGGCGCCGCCAGTAGCCATCGGAAGCAGGGATAGATGGTCAGCAGCGTGAGAAGCGCGGAGACCGTCATCATCCGGCTGCGTCCATATTTGTCGGCGAGATGCCCCATGAACGGCGTTAACACCATCAGGATCGCGCCCGTCAGCACCGTCGCCGCAAAACCCGTCGACGCTGGCAGATGCAACTGCTTCACGGCATACGTCGGCATAAAGAGAATCATCAGATAACTGGCCGCCGTGGACACCGCCATGATGCCTGCCGCAAGCAGGACGCGCCCCTTGTGACTCACGAGCAGATCTCGAATGGGCGCTGCATGTTTCGCCGCTGAAGGCTGCAGCGTGTCGTCAATGTGACGGCGAATATAGAGACCGACGGGCGCTACCAAAAGGCCGAAAGCAAATGGAACGCGCCATCCCCACGCTTCGATCTGATCCGTCGAAAGCTGGCTGCTGAGTGCGAGGCCCGCGAACGAAGCAAGCACTGTGGCCATACCCTGGCTCGAAAACTGCCAACTTCCAAGGAAAGACTTTCGTGTGGACTTCTGTTCGATCATCAGCGCGGTGCCGCTGCCGAACTCGCCGCCTGTCGAAAAGGAGATCAGCACGCGCGCCAGCATGAGGCCAATGGGCGCGCCCAGGCCGATGCTTGCGTAGGTCGGAATCAGCGCACAGATCAGCGTGCCGAGCGTGGTGAGCCAAAGCGATGCGAGCAGTCCCGCCTTGCGGCCGTGCCGGTCCGCATAGCGTCCGAGAACCAGCGCGCCGAGCGGACGGAAAATATACGAAAGCCCGAACGTGCCGAAGGTCAGCAGCAGCGACACCGTTTCGTCATGCGCGGGGAAAAAGAGCTTCGACAGCGTGACGGCGAAGAAGCCATACGCTGCGAAGTCAAACCATTCGAGCGCGTTGCCGACGCTGCTCGCGACGATAAGGCGCTTCAGTGGCCGGTTGTCCTGGCGCACAGCACGTCCTTCAGTAGCAACAGATTGCATGATCTTGAGACCCGGAAGAAAGACTGCTTGAGAGTGGGACTACTGCCATTAGCGCTTCGTCGAAGCCCGGAGCGTCTCGCGAACCGTGTGCCCCGATTCCCCCATATCCCAGAACAGGCCGGCCATGATTTGCAGCGACTCGTGCGCAACACTCCCCAGCAGATGTTCATCGGGAGCGTGCTGGCGGCAGTTCGGATAAGAGTGCGGGATCCAGACAGTCGCGAGACCCAGCGTCGTCGCGAAGCACTCGTTAGGGATCGTGCCGCCGAGATTCGGCAGGATGGTCACCGGCTTGCCAGAGGTTGCTGCAATCGAGGCTTCCGCCCACTTCGACCACGGATGATCAGGATCGAGCCGCGTCGCGCTGCCCGACGCTTCGATCGTCACGTCGACGTTCTCGAAACCTTCGCGGCGCAAATGCGCGATCAGCAATTCGCGCGCGTTCAACCAATCCGTGCCGACCACGAAGCGCAACTGGCACACCGCTTCCGCGCTGCCCGGAATCGCGCTGACTGGCCGGCCGACGTTGCCTGCCTGCATCGCCAGCACTTCCAGCGTGTTCCATGCGTACACCCGCTCCGCATCACTAAGACCGGGTTCGCCCCACCCCTGTGACAACGGCGGATCGCCTTCGTCGGCACCCACTTCGAGACTCGCGACGAGCTCGCGCACGCGCGGCGGAATCGGCGGCGGCAACAGGCCGTTGACGCGAATCCGGCCACTGCCATCAACAAGGCTCGCAAGCGCATTCGCCAGCACGGTCGCGGGATTAGCCAGCACGCCGCCCCAGTTGCCCGAGTGACGCGCGCCAAATGCATTCGACACGCGCAGCCGGAAATGCAATGCGCCTCGCGACCCAAGAAACATCGTCGGTGCAGCAGCGCGTTGTCGCGGTCCGTCGGAGGCGATGAGCAGATCGGCAGCCAGCCGGTCCGCATACCGCGCGCATACCGCGTCGAGTCCCGGCGACCCGACTTCTTCCCCCATTTCGATGATCACCTTCGCGTTGAAGCCAAGCCTGCCGCGCGTGGCAAGTACCGACGCAAGAGCCGCCAGATTGATCGAATGTTGCCCCTTGTTGTCTGCCGTGCCGCGGCCGTACCAGCTGTCCCCGTCTGTGCACAGCTCCCACGGGGAACGCGCGTCTGTCCAGTTGGCTGCGTCGCCGTTGACTACGTCGCCGTGACCGTAGATCAGCACCGTGGGCAGTCCGACCGCTTCCACGCGCTCGCCGATCAGCATCGGCGGCATGCCTGCTTCAGGGTTTTCCACGATGTCGCACGTGAATCCCATAGCGCCTAGCGCGGGAGCGATCTCGTCGGACAAATAGCCAGTCAGCGCAGCCTGTGCATCCGGGTTCTGGCTCTCCGTGCGAAGGCCGACGCGACGGCGCAATACCGCTTGGAACGCTCCGCTTTCGAAGTGACGGGAGACGTGCGAGATGGCTTCTGAGCGGCTCATGTTCTGGAATCAAAGAATCGATGTCCCCAGAGTACCCGGGTAAACAATCTTTTGTATTCGCAATCAATCAACGTATATTTGCGGAAATCGCAACCCTGTATGCCAGGTCCGAAATGCGCAACCTGCTGGATTCGTCGCTGTATTACTTCTCAGTCGTGGCACAGAGTGGATCGCTGACGGCTGCCACCGAAAAGCTCGGCGCAACTGTATCAGCGTTGAGCCGCCATATCGCGAAGCTCGAAGGCGACGTCGGCGCGCCGCTTTTCGAACGACACGCGCGTGGCATGGTGCTGTCTGACGCTGGCCGAATGCTGTTGCGCTATGCGCAAAATAGCCTTACGGATGCCGAGGCCGTGATGAGCGCGATTCAAGGCGACCAGAGGCGGCGACAGCGCAAGATCAAGATTGCATGCACCGAAGGCTTTGCCCTCGATTTCCTGCCGAACTCGCTCGCAGCGTTCTACAAGCTGTACCCAGAGGCCGTGGTCGTGATCGAGGTCACATCGTCTGATAACGCAAGCCGCATGCTGGTCGATGGGGATGCGTCGATCGCGCTTTCGTTCAGCCTGAAGCCCGAACCGGATGTGGTTGCTCGTCTTACGCTTCCCGCGCCCGTCATGGCGCTGATGTCGAGAGACCACCCGCTTGCGGGTCAAAAATCGCTTACATTGCCAGACCTCCACCTCTACCCGGTTTTGTTGCAGGACACCGGTACGACGGTTCGCCAGTTGTTTGACATCGCCTGCAACGTTGAAGGATTTGAGGTTGTGACACCGATCACGAGCCGCTACGTCGCGTCACTGTACCGGTTTACCCAGGTGATTCCGAACGCCATCATGCTGACTGGCTTTGTCTCGGTCGCGAACCGCATGGATTCCGACGGTCTGGTCGCAATCCCGTTCGCCAATGCACTGCTGCAACAGCGTCGCCTGCAGGTCAAAACGTCATCGACGCGCCCATTGACCGGGCTCGCCACCCTCTGTCTCGATCATCTGGTCGCAGACCTGCAGCGGACAAACGATCGGCATCCCCCCACGGCATAGCAAAGCTTTGCGAAAGGCGCAAAGCGAGTTTGTTTGATTTCGAATACGCCAGGAGAACAGAGGCGGTAGAGTGCGCCAACGCTGACATCGCGGGTCACACGCGAAGCGTCTATTCCGTCTGTTCAAATTCACCTGGAGATCACTGTGAGAAAGAGTCTGCTTGCCGGCGCGGCAATAATGTCCTTATTTGGTCACGCCTACGCACAAAGCAGCGTATCGCTGTATGGCATTGTCGATGCGGGCTTCGCTTTCAATAATAATTCCGGCGGTCAAAAGCTCTACACGCTGGCGAGCGGCAACATGCAAGGCAGCCGATGGGGGCTGCGTGGCGTCGAAGACCTCGGCAATGGACTCAAGACGCTGTTCACCGTCGAGAACGGCTTTAGCGTGACCAACGGAAAACTGCTGCAAGGCGGAGACCTGTTCGGTCGCCAGGCCTACGTCGGACTGGCATCGGATCGCTTCGGCTCCGTCACACTGGGCCGCCAGTACGATGCGGTAGTGGATTACACGGCGCGCTTTGAATCCGCTGCACAGTGGGCAACGGGCTATGGCGCGCACCCCGGTGATCTTGACAACCTCCAGAACACCAATCGGGTGAACAACGCAATCAAGTTCAGGAGCGTCGACTACGCAGGCCTGAAATTCGGCGGACTGTACAGCTTGGGTGGCGTTGCCGGCCACCTTGGCACCAACCAGATCTGGTCCCTCGGCGCAGGTTACGACAACGGTCCGCTTTCCCTCGGCGCAGCATACCTGAATGTGCGAGACCCGAACTTCTCGTTCTTCGGCAACAATTCGACGTCCAGCACGACAGCGTCGAACATGACTGCCAGTACCGTCTATTCGGGCTATGCGTCAGCGCGCACGCAGCAGATCATTGCAGCGGGCGCAGCATATCAGCTAGGACAGGCCACGCTTGGTGCCATGTACACCAACACCCAGTTCCGGGGTCTTGGCGCACTAAGTGCCCTGAATTCGCTACACTATCATGGCAACGCCGCGTTCCACAATGCTGAGGTCAGCTTCAAGTATCTCGTGACCCCCGCGCTGAATCTGGGTATCTCCTACGACTATACGAAGGGCTACGGCGTCAATCACGCGGCCTATCACCAGGTCGACGCAGGTGTCGATTATTTCCTGTCGAAGCGGACCGACGTCTATATTTCCGCGATTTACCAGCATGCGACGGGAACGGACTCTACTGACAAATCGGCGGTCGCGAACATCACGGGTTTCTCAGCCTCCTCAACGGGTAATCAGTTCGTGGCGGTAACGGGAATCCGGCACAAGTTCTAGGATGTCTTCCGCAGAAGCTGGAGGAATCGACCGGGAATGGCACCATCGGTCGTGGACTCCAGCGCTTTTGCATTTTCGCTCAGACAGATCCCGTTATGCGAAACCTTCTTGCTAACGTCCGAATTGGCGTCCGACTTGGCGCTGGCTTTGCGCTCGTGCTAATCCTTCTTTGCGTGACAGGCTCCGTCGCCCTGTTCCAGACAGCTCGGGTGCACAACGGGGCAGTTCAGTTTGCCGATAGCTGGCTGCCGAAAGTCGCTGTGCTTGGGGACATTCGTACATGGGCAAACAACGTTCGCAAGTCAACGCTACGAAGTGTGCTTGAAACGGATCCCGTGCAAAAAGCATCCCAGCGCATCATGAGGGACTTTGCGCTTCGCACACTCGACGCGAAAATCGAAGCATATGGGCGACTCATCTCGTCAGCGAAAGAGGATCAGCTCAACCAGCAAACCCGGAAGGCGTGGAAATCCTATCTGGAAATGGATAACAGACTGCTTTCGCTTTCCGAACAGGGTGAGGGAAGTTTTGCCTCGGCCCGCTCGCTCGCGACGGGGGGGGCTGCCGATGCGTTCACCGCTGTCGCCAAATTGATCGAGGCGGAAGTCCAACTCACCAGCAACGGAAGCCAAATTGCTCGAACCACTGCAGCAGAGGACTACCGGCTGGCCGTAGAAGTCACAATTGGGTTGATTGGACTAGCGCTTGCGACGGGCTCTCTCACCGCATTCTTGATCACGAGGACCATTGTCCTTCCCCTGCGTAAGTCAGTCTCCGTGGCGGAGACCGTCGCGTGCGGAGACCTGACCTCACGTATCGAAAGTTACGGCCGGGATGAGGTCGGACGTTTGATGCAATCATTGCGGAAGATGAACAGCCAGCTAGCGAAATTCATCACTGGCATCCACGCGACCACCGATGCAGTAACGGTAACGTCGCGAGAGATTGCTAGTGGTAATGCTGATCTATCTGCACGTACCGAGGCTCAAGCGGCGTCGCTCGAAGAAACGGCTGCCAGCATGACGCAGCTGACGGAGACAGTCAGACAGAATGCTGACAACGCGTCGCAAGCCAATCATCTCGCAATGAAGGCAGCCGTCATAGCCGACGAGAGCAACGATGCTGTGCAGGATATGGTCCGTGCGATTGGAAAGATGAACAGCAGCTCGATGCAGATTTCGGAAATTACGGCTGTTATAGAAGGGATTGCCTTCCAGACCAATATTCTTGCGCTGAATGCTGCAGTGGAGGCGGCGCGCGCCGGTGATCAAGGTCGGGGCTTCGCCGTCGTTGCGAGTGCAGTGCGCGGCCTTGCACAGCGTTCGGCTGCAGCCGCGAAGGAAATAAAGGAGTTGATCGATTCATCGGTCCAAGCGATTGACCACGCGGCGAAGCAGGCAAGCGCGGTCGGTGTGACGATGGATGATGTTAAGCAGGCGATCAAGCAGGTCTCAGGCATCGTCGGTGAAATCGCTATCGCGTCGGAGCAGCAAAGCCGAGGCATCGAGCAGGTGAATCAGGCGGTCCTGCAGATGGACGAGGTTACCCAGCAAAATGCTGCGCTGGTGGAGCAGTCCACTGCGGCGGCATTTTCCCTCGATGAGCAGGCCACCAGGCTGCAGGACGCCGTGTCGGTATTCAAGATTGCGAGGTAACGGGGATGGTGTTTTTCCGGCGTCATTTGTGCAACAAACCTGCGGTACGCAGGCATTGAAACCAATGCAACCGCATCACCGCGTTCCGCACGAACGCGCCCTCTTTCGAATGACAAGAGCGGACTATCATGAATCAACGTGAAGAAGCACTCGCACTCGATGCGGCCGACCCCCTCGCACTCTTGCGCGACCAGTTCGCGCTCTCTCCGAACGTCATCTATCTGGACGGCAACTCGCTCGGCGTGCCGCCCGTCGCGGCTGCACAGCGGGCGCAGACCGTCATCGGCGCCGAATGGGGCGAAGGGCTAATCCGCAGCTGGAACGCGGCTGGCTGGTTTTCGCTGCCGCGGCGACTGGGCGACAAGCTTGCGACACTAATCGGTGCAGCGCACAACGAAGTCGTCGTCACCGATACGATTTCGATCAACTTATTCAAGACGTTGTCGGCAGCTCTGCGGATGCAGGACAAGCGCGACCCGAAGCGCCGCGTGATCGTGTCGGAACGCTCGAATTTCCCGACTGATCTGTATATCGCGCAAGGGCTGATCAAGCAGTTGGATCGCGGCTATGAACTTCGCCTCGTCGACGATCCGTCCGAGCTGTCCGCGGCGATCACCGACGACGTCGCCGTCGCGATGATCACTCACGTCAACTACCGCACTGGCTACATGCACGACATGGCCGCACTGACGAAGCTGGTTCACGACAGGGGCGCGCTAGTGCTGTGGGATCTCGCGCACTCGGCGGGCGCCGTGCCCGTCGATCTGAATGGTGTCGGCGCGGATTGCGCGGTCGGCTGCACATACAAGTATCTGAACGGCGGTCCCGGTTCGCCTGCGTTCGCGTGGGTGCCGCATCGTCATCAGAGTGAGTTCGAGCAGCCGCTGTCAGGCTGGTGGGGGCATCGTGCGCCGTTTGTGATGAACCCGACATATATCGCCGACGACGGCATCGGCCGCTTTTTGTGCGGCACGCAGCCGATGGTTTCGATGGCGCTGGTCGAATGTGGACTCGATGTATTCCTGCAAACCGACATGCTGGCGATCCGCCAAAAGTCGCTTGCGCTGACCGACCTTTTCATCGAACTGATCGAGACGCGTTGCAAGGAATTTCCGCTCACGCTCGTCACGCCTCGCGCGCATGCGCAACGCGGGTCGCACGCGAGCTTCGAGCATCCGCACGGCTACGAGGTGATGCAGGCGTTGATCGCGCGCGGCGTGATCGGCGACTATCGGGAGCCGCATGTGTTGCGCTTCGGTTTTACACCGCTGTATACGCGCCACGTGGATGTGTGGGATGCCGTTGAGCATCTGCGCCAAGTGCTTACCGAAGAAACCTGGCGTGCGCCTGAATTCGCCACGCGCGGCGCCGTGACCTGAGCGACGGCTACGTCGTCGAGATGATGCCCCGTAAGAGTTGCATTGTTAAGTCGCGGTGTGAGTGGCGGCACGTCCGCTGTCTTGATGCATGGGTCAATAAATTTCGGACAGGCAGATAGCTTCTTTCGCTGTCGGTTTCGCCTCGCAGGCGGCGGGCGACAGATAACCCAGCGTGGAGTGCAAGCGCACTGGATTGTAGAAAGCGATGATGTACTGGTTGATATCGCGCCGAGCCTCATCGTGATTGGCGTACTAGCGCTACCACACACGCTCCATTTATTGTCCCAACAATTTCCCTTGCTCATGCTGCATACCACGTGAAGTCTTTTTTCAACCACGCACGGTCGTTCTCGCTTGCATACTGGGGGCCCCGTGATTTTGATGCCGTTTACCGGGTTAGCGGGCTCCAGACCTGACAAGGCTTTGCGGTCTAGCCCTTTATTAAGTCTCCGTGAAATCAAGAGCTTGCTGTTTGTCTTCCCCGGAGGCCCGCAGTGCCTCGCCCCCAACTGCCAAGGCGATATTGTTGGCATACGCTGAGCGGTTCCCCTTTCGGCTGCGGAGCGGACGGCGATGGAACACTGGCGGCAGACCTATCTCGGGATGCGGTCCATCCTGTTGCCGCGCGATCGCACCTTGCGGGAACTGATCGTGCAGGCCATCCAGGACGTCGAAGCCACACTGGATCGTTGGGGCAAGCTGCTGCCGAAGCCCCATGGCGAGGCATCGAGCCTGCAGAAATGGCTGTGGCCGGTGCCGCTGCGCAATTCGACGCGACAGATGAGCGAACTCTTGCTCAAGCTCGACTATCTGGTCGAGCTCGGTGTACGGGTGCAGTGCCCCGACACATGCAACGAAGCTATCGTTCGGCATTATGCGCGGCGCTGCGCGGACCGCAAACCCTCGGTGAGCCACCGCATCCAGCCGGCCATACGGCGGCTCTAGGCCGCCTGCTTCATGCGCTACGCGTTGTGCTCGGCAACCGACCAGCTCCTGTCGATGCTCGGCGACTGGGTCCGCAAGGCGATCAGGATAGCCAACGATCGGGGCGCCGCCTCGCGCCCGGATCTGAAGGCGCAGCTGCGCGAATTTGCCACGGCAGTCAAGGCGCTCGCAGGCAACAGGGACCTGACACGCGATGTGCTTGCCAGGCAATTGTGCGAATTGGCGGACACAGTCCTCAAACAGGATGCGCCCAGTCGGACCCGCCTGATGCGGGCACAGCTCGTCTCGAAGCGGCACGTGGCGCATGCACTGCTTGCACAGCTGCTGGACCTGCCTTTCCAGGCGCAGACCGCCCATCCCGTCATGGATGCGCTCGCCTTGCTGCGCGAGCGCTACCCGAACAAGGCGGTCGATCTGCCGGCGGACACGCAGATCCCGCTTGGACGGGCCTGGCAGCGGATGATCGCCATGGCGCGCTGCGCGCTGCTGTCTTGCTTCACGTGCGTGGCGACCTGCGCGCGCACCAGGCGATTTGCTGGTCGAGGGCCTGCAGGTGCTCCCGACCTCGTGCCAGCGCAGTGCGCGCGACATCGTTCAGTTCAGCGGCCCCGTCCTCCAGTGCCTCGACGAAGCGGGCACGAAATGCATTGATGCCTTGCGGCAGGAACACGCCGAACTCGACGAGTTCACCGCGCAACCGGTTGACGAGCGCGGTACGCTCCTCGACGAAACCGTTTCGCATCCGGTGCAGCAACAGCACGTTTTGCTGGTCTGCCGTTTTGACGGCCACGAAGCGCATATGCGGTCGCCCCGCGGCCTCACAGATGGCCTCGGCATCCAGCCTGTCGTTCTTCACGTGCTTGCCGCCCTTGCAGTATGGCGCAGCGAATTGCGGCGCAATCAGGCGAACCTCGTGACCAAGTCGCGCAGCTTGCGCCCCCAGTAGTGGGCTGCGCTGCACGCTTCCATTGGGACCAGACATGGCGCAAGGTTGGCAAACCATTCGAGAAACTTCTGCCGTGAGATGGCTTTCCTGACCACCACGCGTTCCATGCTGTCCACGCCGTGCACCTGGATCAGGTTCTTGGCCAGATCCACGCCGATACGAGTAATCTTGTCCATGACTTTCCCCTTCTCAGATGGGTTGTCCAGCACCAACCATCCTGGCATATCGCTATGCCACGAGATCGGGAAAGTCCTTGCTAATTCGGGTCATGTACCTGCTCGACGACACGCCGGAGAACCGGCCCAGCCCGAGCCGGAAGAAGATGATGTTGCCATGCATTCGGACGACGATGCCGATAACTGACACTCGCCGGGCCTGACACGGCGACTGCGCCCGCTACGGAAGTGTCGCCGGGGCTTCCGCCCCCTCTTTGAGAACAACAATGAACAACACACCAACAACCGTCAATCTAGATTTAGGCACTCTTCTCGACGCAGATCCCCTGATTCTTGCGGCAGAAACGGAAGATGATATTGGGTGCATCCTGCGTCTTCATCTCCAGGTCGAGCAGATGCTCGACTTCTATCTCAACAGAAAGCGCACGGCCGACATCGCTCCATTTGTCAGGAACCTCGCGACTTCAGCGGAAAGCTGTCTATTTCTGTCGCTTTGGGCTTGCTTATACCCTTTGCATTCGAATGGCGCACTCTCTTCGCCGCACTAAGTAGTGAGGAGATCGTACGGCTAAGAGTTGGCTGTGTACGTGAAGAAACATCGATAGGGCAACCAGGTACACCAATGCCGGATGCTCGACGTTCCGGTTCACAAGACCGGAACTGCATTTACCAAACCGATTGACTCGGTCGTCGGAGAAGCAATATTGGCGTGGGAGCGAGTACGTCCCGTACAACCGGCTGCGCTCGACGTCAAAACCGGAGAGCAGGTTGACTTCCTCTTCTCGTATCGTGCAAGGGCGATACCACGCCAGTACCTGAACCGACATCTCATCCCCTTGCTTTGCCGGAGGGCAGGCATTCCTTGCGTGGATGCTCGCGGACAGATCAGCAGCCACAGGGGCACGCTCGACCATCGCGAGCCAGCTCTTTAACGCGCGGGAACCAATGTCCCTGTTCGAACTGCAAGCGTGGCTTGGTCATCGGTCGCCAGCAACGACCCAGCATTACGTCGCAATCACGCCCACAAAGCTGGCCAGAGCTCATTCTGAAGCACAGTACTTCCAGCGCAACCTTCGAATGATGGAGGTGCTCATTGACCGGCAGGCGATCGACGATCGGCACACGGACCAGCAGTGGAAGTACTATGACCTTGGTCACGGGCTGTACTCATATGAGTTCTTCGATCAATGTCCACACCGCATGGCGTGTGTGCGTTGCGACTTCTACGTTCCGAAGAAATCGTCCCAAGCCGACTTGCTCTCTTCGAAGACGGGCATGATCCGGATGTTGCAGGAAACTCCTCTCACTGATGACGAACGCGCTGCAATCGAGGGCGAGCAGGAAGCTGTCGATCGTCTGCTTCGGTACCTCGAGGGGTACCGACACCCGACCGCCGCACCGCCCCAAAGAGTAAGAAACAAAGGTAGAAAAAAACGCTCAATTCCATACAACCTGAACGATTTCCTGCCGCTGCGAGCAATGACGATCGGTTTTTCATCGTCATTGCAATCCTGCGAATTTGGTTCCGTTATGCTATCGCCTTGCCTGCAGGGCCGGATATCGCACCCGTTTTCTCAAGCTGGTTGCGAACCGCATCGCACCAGACACCCATCGGGTTCAAGGACGCAGTGATGGAACTCACGCCTGCCCTGGCGGTTAGCCGCCCCAGAGAAACGTTGGTGCCGAACAAGGTCCAAGGGGATTTCGCAGAACCATGGCTGTTGCGTGCGCAACGCCAGTCAGGAATGGCTCGTTGTCTTGTCCATTATGGTACCGCCATAATTTGGATAGCAAATACCAATCGACTCCATCAGCTGTCGAGAAGGGTCTTCGCGAGTTGCTTACCTCGCAGGTCCCGGCCTATTCGGCGATTTCCTGGCGGATGATGAGGAGAGCAGCCCCGTGCTGAACCGAAACTAAGCAACAATGCACCCATGCAATCAAGCGTTCATTGGTCACCTTACCTTATCCCGTTGAATTGCGTTGCAATATCTCCGAAATTGTCCGATCCGCGACAAATGTTGGACATTTGCAACAGGCAGTTCGGAATTGTGTTGTGTCAATATGACCGTCCGTCCGGCGCGAAAATTGCATCAGTCATTTCCGGAAGTCCATCTCACACGGAGGTGAGGATACGAGTCCCAAAGACGGACGATCTGACCAATGAGGCAGAACCTGAATCCCGCAGTGGCGAAGGTGCTCAAGCGCCTGCATTATCCACTTGACGTAATCCTTCTATGCCTGCGCTGGTACGTTGCCTATCGGCTGAGTCTGCGCCACCTCGAGCAGACCGCCAGAACAAATGCCTGAACAATGTTGTAGAGCAGGACTACCGTGCCATGAAGCGCCGCACTCGTCCTATGCTGGGATTCAAAGATTTTCGCTGCGCACGCATCTTATGGTTGGCATTGAAGTCATGCATTGGCAGATGAAATGCATTCGCGGCACTCAATCATCTGCCGTTGAGCAACTGTATTCGCTGGCGAAATAAGCAATCCCGTGATATTGCGCTTTGCTATGACCGTTGCCATTATCGCGAAAAAATCCTTCAACTGACAATGCTGCTAGCAACATGAGCCAAGTGGCCGGAATAGTGACGGCGGTGCCGCAAGGACAGCGCAATGAGTCGCCCAGGCGCCGCCACCGCGCGAAAATGCGCTGGCTGGCGCACTCGCCTGTGGTGCAATCCGGACGCTCCATCTACAACTCAGCGACGAATTGCATACCATCATTTTAAACAGTGCCGCGGTTGTCACAACGGGGCAATTTTCAACAGCCAGTTAGGTCCTCGACGACCTCGCATCAAACTAGGAAGCAGTTCATGGATAGCAATGTAGTACCCACGTTCCTACGCGCTAAACTGAAGCGGGGACTGCTCGAGGTCAAAGTCGACGCCGCCACCTTGCCTGCGGCTAACCTGTTCGGTTTCGCGGAGCGCCGGAATCCAAAGCGGGCATTTCTCTTTGTATCCAAAGTTCTGGGACGCTACATACCGGCGCGCCCATCGATCATGGCTGCCAGTTTCGAGAGCCTCGTCAGCGAGATCCCAGCGAACCTGCCCGGCCCAGTGCTGGTAATCGGCGTGGCCGAAACCGCAGTTGGCCTCGGTGCCGGCGTGTACCGTGCTTATAGTGCAACGCGTTCCGATAGCGTGTACCTCACCAGTACCCGTCATCCTTTGGGTACCGACCTCTTTGCTCGATTCGAGGAAGAGCACAGTCATGCCAGCACCCACTTAATCCACCTGCCGGTCGATCCCGAGGTTCGTGATTTGATGCTTCAGGCCCGATCCTTAGTCCTGGTGGACGATGAGGCTTCTACCGGCAAGACCTTTCTCAACCTGCACCGCGCACTAATCGAAGCCGGCCTGAAGAAGATCGAGCGAGTGGTCACGTGCGTCCTGACGGACTGGTCTGCGGGTGCTGTGAGTAAGGCCATCGGAGAGTCGACCACCGCCGTATCCTTGTTGAGCGGGTCGTATCAGTTCCACGAAGATCAGTCCGCGCCCCTGCCGGATATGCCAGGCGTCGGTGCCGTTTCTATAGGCGAATGGCCTCTCTCACCCCGCAATGACTGGGGGCGCTTGGGCGTTCGCCGCGTGGAGGACACGCTCGCACCGGACATTCAAATCCGGCCCGGCGAGAACGTAGTCATAGTTGGTACCGGTGAGTTCGTCTGGCGTCCCTTCCTGCTGGCGGAGCGTGCGGAGCGAGCCGGGGCAGACGTCTACTTCAGCTCCACCACGAGATCCCCTGTGGCCCTGGGCCACGCGATCGAGCACGTGCTGTCGTTTCCTGACAACTATGGCCTCGGTATTCCGCACTTCCTCTACAACGTGAAGCCCGGTCAGTTCGACCGAGTTCTTATCTGCACGGAAACCCCGGCGCAAGCGCTCCCTGCAGAACTGGTTGATGTCCTGAATGCGGAGATAATTTTCGATGAGCAGTAACCGTCCGCTGATATTCGTCGATCTCGACGACACCCTGATCCAGACCGCAGGCAAGATGGAGGAGGCCACACCACGAATCATCGCCACTCTGGACGTGCATGGGCAGCCCAACGGGTACATGAACCCGGTCCAGAACTTCTTCATCAACTGGCTGCTGGCCTCAGCCGATGTCGTTCCGGTTACCGCACGCAGCGTGGAGGCCTACAACCGCGTCAAGCTTCCTTTCACCGAAGGCGCAATTTGCTCCCACGGTGGAGTGATACTCCGCCCTGACGGATCGCCTGACCAGACCTGGCACGGACAGATGGCCGCGTCGCTCCGGACCTTTCAAGACCGGCTGTCGACACTGAGCGAAGCCACCCTGCAAATCGGCAAAGAACTGGGCTACTCCGTGCGCAGTTGGGTAGTTGGAGAGAAAGGTCTGCGCCACTACGTCGTGACCAAGCACAACGAGTCCAACGACTCGGTGCTCACCGAGTTGCTGACCGAAGTTCAATCTCGACGCATGTTGGAATGCATGCACACCCATGTTAACGGCAACAACCTCGCCTTCCTGCCTGAGGGTTTGGAAAAGCGCTTCGCCGTTCAAGAATGGTTGCGTCGCGACCGTGAGATCCACGGCGAGCGGCCAGTCCTAGGCTTCGGTGACAGCATCTCCGACCTGGGGTTCATGGACCACTGTCATATGTGGTCGACGCCGGCGCACAGTCAACTGGCGACCGTAGTGAAGGGGCTCATCAATGACTAATCTTCTCGCCACACTGAGCACCGTCGGCAGCGGCAGCTACGCCCCTGAAGATGTGCATTTCCTTTTGCAGCGCGTGCCGCTGAGCGTCACTAACGTTGACGAAAAGGAACTTCTGATCCAGACGAATCAGAAACATTACTCCGAGATGATAAGCTTGGAGCAGGCTCCTACCGACGTGCACAAGCGTTTCCACACCCATGTCCTGGCGCAGAACGGCGCTCGTATGGCTTCCAATGTTCAGTCCCTGGCCTTGGCATTGAGTGCCGCTTACACCGGGCCGAGCATCGCCCTGGTTTCATTTGTTCGCGCAGGCGTACCCCTCGGCGTCCTGCTGCGCCGGGCACTCGTCGAAATGGGCCGCGATGCTCACCACTACGGCGTCAGCATCATTCGCGATCGCGGTATCGACACGGTGGCTCTGGAAGCCGTCATCCAGCTGCACGGTCCCGAAAAGATCGTCTTCGTGGATGGTTGGACCGGAAAAGGCGCAATCTCCGGTGAGCTCAAGCGCACCTTGGACGACGACAAGCGCTTCCCAGAAGATCCTCGCCTCGTTGTTCTGGCAGACCCCTGCGGCCGCGCTTGGCTAGCTGGCTCTGCAGAGGACTGGGTAATTCCGTCTGGCATCCTCGGCGCGACCGTGTCCGGCCTAGTATCCCGCACCATCTGGCCGACTCAAGGCGGGCTTCATGGTTGCGTGACATACGACCACCTGCCTAAGCATGATGTAACCCGAGAGTTCATCAATAAGATCGAGGCCGAACGCGGGGCGCTGGGCGAGGTTCATCCCGCAACTCCATGGACCAACGAACAGCGATTGGAACTCCAAGCGTCCGCTGATGACGCGGTGTCCTCGCTGGCAACTCGCTTTGACATCTCCAACTTGAATCGCGTGAAGCCGGGTATCGCTGAGGCAACCCGAGCGGTTCTGCGTCGTGTGCCTGATCACGTTCTGGTACGTGATCGCAACGACAGCGACGTGCAGTTGTTAATTCATCTCACTGACCGCGCGGGCGTGGCCGTAGAGGAAGCTGGCGCGGACCTGGGTCCGTATCGTGCCGCGACAATCATACGGTGTCCGATCTGATGGGCACCATTTCTCCGTTCGCCGTCTGGGCGACTCTGTACATGCCGACCCGCGGTGACATCCTGGACGTGGATTTCGGCACCAAGATCTCAGAATTGCGCTCACCTGTGGTGTGCCTGGAAGACGCGCGGCTTACCGCAGAAACTGGGAGCAACTCGATGCCCGCCTGTCACAACGCGACGCATGTAAGACGATGGTCGGCCTGCTTGAGCTCGCGGGCCTGCATGGCGCGCAGGCCGTACTGGCCGGGCAGCTTGATGCGATGCTGGAAACCGGCGAGCTTCCCGATCTCAAGGCGCTGCGTGACCGATACGCACCCCGTGAGGCGCAATGTCCCGATGTCGAGGTTCAGATGCCGCCCGTTGCCGTCTATCACGAACTGCTCGAAAAGGTGGCCAGCGTGAACGCGCCCGCGCATGATGGTGGCCGCCTGGCCCTGATGCTCAACGAGGTGCGTTTGCCAACGATCGGCAGGTTGTGGCCCGAGTTTGCTGAGCGCTCGGATAAGGAAGCCTAGCCGGCCGCACGCCTGCTCGGCGCACTGCTAGAGCACGAGCTGGCCGAACGCGCTAAGCGACGCATCGAGCGGCACCGTACCGAGTCGCATCTGGACCCGACCAAGACGCTCGCCGCCTTCGACTTCGGCGCCGTGCCGATGTTCTCAAAAGTGCATGTTACAGCGCTGGCCACCGGAGAGTCATGGCTGGAAAGGCGCCACGGTTCTCTTGTTCGCCCCCCCCTAGGATCGGAAAAAGCCACGTGGGATCGGCTATCGGTCACGCATTGATCGACGTCGGCTACCGCGTGATGTTCACGCGTACCAGCGAGCTCGTTCAGAAGCTGCAGGCCGCGCGCCAAAGCCTGCAGTTACCTTCCGCGCTGGCCAAGCTCGATCGCTCCGATTTGATCATCCTCGACCTATGTGCAGGACCTCGTTATGTAGAGTCAACTGCCTGGACCCTCGGCCGATGGGATTTTGAGGCGGCGGAACTACACATAACTGGAACGAGCTATTGTGATTCCTCCGTTCACTTGAATGGGAGATTCACATGCTGGAATTTCTCTTTCCCCGCGATTGGCCGCTTTATGCTGCCGGCCCGCAAGGACCGCTAGTCCGCAAATTTTCGGCGTGGGTCGTCGAGCCCGGCTATACGCGCATTTGCGCACGGCACCACGTACGCCGTTTCCGTGAGGTTCTTGTCTATAACCATGTAGCGGCTGGCACCAGCCTACCGATTACTTCGACTGCGCTGTCCCGCTGGTTCGCACCGTGGTCGCACGACACCTTATACCTCGCCACGCAGCGAGCGGCAGAACGCTTTTTATGCGATCGAGGTCTCTTCGTTCCGGTGGCTAAACCGAGCCAGTTCGACTCGCTCATTTCGCAATACCGATCCCATCTCATTGATCTGCGCGGACTCGCTCCTGATACAGTCGAGCACCACCTGAGGACGGTTACCGGCGTCCTGTCGAGCGCCTGTTCGAAGCGCCGCCTTGAGCGCTTTGTCGACCAGACCAGCAAGCATCTTCGCCGCCAGACTCTTCAGCGTACTCGAACTTGCATACACGCGTCAGGCCACGGCGACATCGCCACTAAGGCCGTATGTCCTCCGCCTGGCGCTTGTGCTGCTGTGCACCGCCGGGCTGAGGCGAAGGGAGTTGCTACGGCTAACGTTGGCCGATGTAGACGCGCACGCTGGAGTCCTGCACATACGCGAATCAAAGTTTCACAAATCGAGATGGGTTCCGCTTTCGTGCGGTGCCCGGCTAGAACTGCGCCGCTACCTCACGCGCCGCCTCGCTACCCCTCTCGACACTACGCCGTCGTCACCGTTACTGTGCAATATGCACCATGGTCTGCGGGGCTACCCTGGAACGGGATTGCATGAAGGTATCACGGGATTACTGCAAGAAGCAGGCTTCCGGGATGCCGACGGGCGGGTTCCCCGTATTCGCGACTTTATGCATTCCCTTGCAATTGAAGCCCTGATGCGATGGTATCGTCACGGGGCGGACGTCCAGTCCAACCTGCCAAAGCTCGCACTCTACATGGGTCATGTATCAATCGTATCGACTGCCTACCATTTGCACTGGATTCCGGAACTCCGAGAGCTGGCGAGCGATAGGTTCGCGAAACGATTTGGCTATCTTGTTCAGGGAGAGCAATGATGAAACGGCGTCCTTGCTCCGGTGAGCTCGGACGGAGTCTTGTCCGATTCTTCCAGGATTATCTACCTACGTTGCGAGGGATGAGCCGGCACACGATCCATAGCTATCGCGACACGCTGGTGCTTCTGATGCGATTTCTTAGTGCGAAGCGACACTGCGGCATTGAACGTCTGGATCTTGCGGCGATCACCGCCGAATCGGTCCGACAGTTCCTGACACCTCTCGAGCGAGACCGGCACAACGGCATTGCCACGCGTAATGCCCGGCTTGCCGCGATTCATACATTCGCGCGGTTCTTGGCAACTGAACGTCTTGAACATCTGGCGGTGGCGCAGGCAATCCTCAGCATTCCATTCAAACGCGGGGCGCGGTCAGCGCCGATCGAATATCTCGAGCAGGACGAGGTTGAGGCGCTGCTGAATGCGGTCGATCGAACGACCGCCGCCGGTCGGCGTGACTACGCGTTGTTTTCACTGATGTTCAATACCGGCGCAAGGGTGCAGGAGGTACTCGACCTTCGTTTATGCGACCTGCGCATGCAGCGGCCGTGCCAGGTAAGACGAAGGCAAGGGAAACAAGGTCCGCGTCGGACCTATCCGAATGAAAGGGACTTCCCCGTCCCGAGGCTGCGGCGGAAGCCGCGAGTCGGCATCGAAGTGCCATGATGGAGTGTCGAACTACATCAACGCCAACAGGAGGGGAAGTCCATGCCAA
>NZ_JBFRCN010000079.1:0-26627 GCF_040965835.1 Paraburkholderia sp. BR10872 | reverse complement strand
TGGCGCATCTGGTCGAGACACGCGCCCATCACCTGCGGCTGGCAGCGCAGCGAGTACGGGTCCTGGACCTTGCCGCAGTCGCGGTGCGAGAGGTTGATCGCCGAGCCTTCGAGCAGCGTGCGATAGGCCGCGGCCGCCTCGATCTGGCCGCGATGGCCGCGCAGTTCGTGAATGCGCGCGTCGAACGGCTTCACCGAACCTGCCGCCGCGTCCACGCAGAGCGCGCCCGAGACGAGCGCCGTGCGGTACAGGTCCTCGATCGCGAACATGTTGTAGATCGCGAGCGCGGCCGAAGCCTGCGTGCCGTTGAGCAGCGCGAGACCTTCCTTGGCCTGCAGCGCGAGCGGCTTGAGGCCGACGAGACGCAGGCCCTCGACCGCGCTCATGCGCTCGCCCTTCGCGAACACGTCGCCGACACCCAGCAACACGCAGGACATATGCGCGAGCGGCGCGAGGTCGCCGGAGGCGCCCACGGAACCCTTCACCGGAATCACGGGCAGCACGTCGGCATTGAACAGCGTGATGAGCGTGTCCATCACTTCGCGGCGGATGCCCGAATGGCCGCGGCCCAGGCTCGACAGCTTCAGCGCCATCAAGAGGCGCACGACCGGACGCGACATCGGCTCGCCCACGCCCACGGCGTGCGAGAGCACCAGGTTGCGCTGCAGGAGTTCGAGCTGCTCACGCGGAATGTGCGTACTCGCCAGACGCCCGAAGCCCGTGTTGATGCCGTAGGCGGGCTCGCCCTTCGCCGTGATCTCGGCAACGGCACGTGCGCCTGCGTCGATGGCCGCGAAGCTGGCCGGATCGAGTTCGAGCTTCACGCCGCCGTTTTCATCGGCACGCGCGATCTGGCGCAGTTGGGACAGGGTCAGATTGCCGGGAGTGAGTTTGAGGTTCATTGCGGTGTCAAAGTTGTCTGGACAAGGTGGAATCAGATTACCGAAACGAGCTTGTCTATACAAGTTCAATCCGCTCCACGTATACCCGAATTCCGGCTTTCTGACGCCTGAATTACGCCGTCTTTCGATTGCAGCACAGTGAAATCCCCAGGTGATAACACCGATTGCCGGTCTCTTCGCCACATCGATAATTGTATAGACAACTTTCCGGGCCGGACCTCCAGTCCATGACCGGGCACACGCCAACCATTCCTATCGGAGACTTCATGAAGAAACTTGCCTTCTGTGTCGCCCTCGCCCTTGCCGCCGGTGGCGCGTATGCGAAAGACTGGTCCACGATCCGCTTCGGCACCGACGCGAGCTACGCGCCGTTCGAGTCGAAGGCGACCGATGGCAAGCTGGTCGGTTTCGACATCGACCTCGGCAACGAAATCTGCCGGCGCCTGAACGCCAGGTGCGTGTGGGTCGAGGAGGATTTCGACGGCATGATCCCAGGCCTCAAGGCCAGGAAGTTCGACGGCGCGCTCTCCGCGCTCACGATCACCCCCCAGCGCGAGCAGCAGATCGCCTTCTCGGCCAAGCTCTTCAACACGCCGACGCGCCTCGTCGCGAAGCAGGGCTCGCCGCTGCAGCCGACCATCGCTTCGCTGCAAGGCAAGACGGTGGGCGTCGAGCAGGGCTCGATTCAGGAGACCTACGCGAAGCAAAACTGGGCGCCCAAGGGCGTCAACGTGATTCCCTACCAGAACCAGGACCAGGTCTATCTGGACCTGCAGTCGGGGCGCCTCGACGCCGCGCTGCAAGACGAAGTGCAGGCCAATCTCGGCTTCCTGAAGACGCCGCGCGGCGCAGGCTTTGGATTCGCGGGCGCGGAAATCCCCACGGGCGCCGCCGCGATCGGCCTGCGCAAGGAAGATGCCGACCTCAAGGCGAAGATCGACAAGACGATCGCCGACATGATCAAGGACGGCACGTACAAGAAGATCGAGTCGAAGTATTTCGACTTCGACGTGTACGGCGGTTAAGCGCCGCCGACTTCATCTGCAACAACCTGGGGGAGCGCTGCTCCCCTGAACAAGGACATCCTTCCATGGTCTTTCAAGGCTTCGGCCCGCTGCTCCTTGCGGGCACGTGGGAAACCATCAAGCTCGCGGTGCTCTCGCTCGGCGCCGCGTTTCTGCTCGGGCTTGCGGGCGCTGCCGCGAAGCTCTCGCCCAACCGCATGCTCTCGCGCATCGGCACGGCGTACACCACGCTGATTCGCGCGGTGCCCGATCTCGTGCTCATGCTGCTGCTGTTCTACAGCATCCAGATCTGGCTCAACGACGTAACCGACATGATGGGCATGGACCAGATCGACATCGACCCGTTCGTGGCCGGCGTCATCACGCTCGGCTTCATTTACGGCGCGTATTTCACGGAGACCTTCCGCGGCGCGTTTCTCGCCGTGCCGCGCGGGCAGATCGAAGCCGGTTTCGCCTACGGCATGAGTTCCACACGCGTGTTCACGCGCATCCTGTTCCCGCAGATGATGCGTTTTGCGCTGCCGGGCATCGGCAACAACTGGCAGGTGCTCGTGAAGGCCACGGCGCTCGTGTCGATCATCGGTCTCGCCGATGTGGTGAAGGCCGCGCAGGACGCGGGCAAGGCCACCCAGGCGTTCTTCTTCTTCACGCTTGTGACCGGCGCGATTTATCTCGCCATCACGACGGTTTCCAACCTGGCATTGCACCGCCTCGAAAAGCGCTATTCGACCGGTGTGCGGAGGGCAGCGCTGTGATCGAACTGCTTCGTCAATACTGGCCCAACTATCTGTACAGCGACGGCTTCAACACGAGCGGCCTCGCCATCACGCTCTGGCTGCTGGTCGTCTCGATCGTGGCGGGCTTCCTGCTTGCCGTGCCGCTCGCCATTGCGCGCGCGTCGCGCAACCTGTGGCTTTCGCGGCCGGTCTGGGTCTACACGTACGTGTTCCGCGGCACCCCGCTCTATGTGCAGTTGCTGCTCTTCTACACCGGCCTCTACAGCCTGCATTTCGTGCAGGCCAATCCGGTCCTTGGCGACTTCTTTCGCAGTGCCATGAATTGCACGCTGCTGGCCTTTGCATTGAACGAGTGCGCCTACGCCACCGAGATTTTCGCGGGCGCGATTCGCGAGACCGCGTATGGCGAGATCGAAGCGGCCCAGGCGTACGGCATGTCGAAGACCAAGATCTACACGCGCATCATCCTGCCTTCGGCATTTCGACGCGCGCTGCCTTCGTACAGCAACGAGGTGATCCTCATGCTGCACGCGACGACGCTGGCGTTCACCGCGACCGTGCCCGACATCCTGAAAGTGGCGCGCGATGCGAATTCCGCCACCTATATGACGTTCCAGGCGTACGGCATCGCGGCGGCGCTCTATGCGTCCATCGTCTTCGCCCTGATCTGGGGTTTCTGCCGCCTCGAAACACGTGTGCTGGCCTATTTGAAGCCGCAAGGCCATTAAGAATTTCAGTCCCGATGGAGTGAACCGAGTATGTACAAGCTGATAGTCGACGACCTGCACAAGAAGTTCGGCGAGAACGAGGTTTTGAAGGGCGTATCGCTCAAGGCAAAGGCTGGCGACGTGATCAGCCTGATCGGATCGAGCGGTTCGGGAAAGAGCACGTTCCTGCGTTGCATTAACTTTCTCGAATCGCCCTGCTCGGGACGCATCACGCTCAACGGCGAGGAGATCCGCACGAGCGCCGACCGTGGCGGCGCGCTGCGCGTGAGCGATCCGAAGCAGCTTCAAAAAATGCGTACGCGCCTTTCGATGGTCTTTCAGCACTTCAATCTCTGGGCGCACATGACTGTGCTCGAGAACATCATCGAGGCGCCGGTCAGCGTGCTTGGCCTCTCCCGCAGCGATGCCGAGGCCCGCGCGCGCAAGTACCTCGACAAGGTGGGGCTGGCCGCGGGTGTCGAGCACAAGTACCCCTCGCACCTTTCCGGCGGCCAGCAGCAACGCGTGGCGATCGCCCGCGCGCTGGCGATGGAGCCCGAAGTGATGCTGTTCGACGAGCCCACCTCCGCGCTCGACCCCGAACTCGTGGGCGAAGTGCTCAAGGTCATGCAGAAGCTCGCGGAGGAAGGCCGCACCATGATCGTCGTCACGCACGAAATGGGCTTCGCGCGCAACGTGTCGAATCACGTCGTGTTTCTGCACAAGGGTAAGATCGAAGAGCAAGGCGACCCCAAGGAAGTGCTCAATGCGCCGCGCAGCGAGCGGCTCCAGCAGTTCCTCGCGGGACGGTTGAAGTAAGGTCGTGGCGGGCAGTCGTTTCACGGCCCGCCAACGCACCTCGGGGGCATGCGCAACGATGCGCGGGCATCGACGTGCAGCCCCGGTTACACGCCTTGTGTGCGCCAGGCCACATTGGCGAAATCGCGCAGCGCTATAGTGAAAACGTGCACGCGAACGACGCACAACGCCCGACTCCGCGCCTGGCATCGGGCTATCCTCCGGGCGAGCGCGCCGCTCCAACGTCTCGAAGCAAGGCAGTAATCCGGCTTTTCAGGAGACCTCCCATGAAGAAGCTGCTTGCCCTCCTGCTCATCGTTCCCGCTACGGCTTTTGCGGACTCGGCGGCATTCCCGGACGGTTCCGCGAGCCCCAGCGCGGCCGACATCCAGCAACGCCTCTCGGGCAAGGCGTTCGACATCAAGATTGCCGACGGGAGCACGTGGCATGTGCAGTACGGCAACAACGGCGACTACGACTTCAAGTCGAGCAAGGGCTTTGCCGATCACGGCGACTGGAAAGCCGAGGACGGCAAGATCTGCAGCAAAGGCAGCAAGATGCCGTATTCGTGCAACGAAGTGCGCATGAAAGGCGCCGACCTGTATCTCAAGCGCGACAACGGCGAGATCATCCAGTTCGTCGACTCGCAGTGAGCGACGCCTGGCAGGCCCAACCAATCGAAAGCCAATCGTCGGCCATCGATCGCCGTTGGGCCTAAACTACCGGCATGCCGCCCACTCCAGACGAATGCATGCCAGCTAGCGCAGCTCTGCACGCCGATGCGCCCACGCTCACCCATGCGCATCCTGAACCGCCCGACGCCGAGCCCCTGCTCGACCCGGCACTGCTACGCCGTCTATTGCGCGCGAAGGACCGCATGGACGCCGCCTCTCACGAGGCCTGGCCCGTCAAGCGCCTGGCCGAGGTCAGCGGCGTATCCGAAGCGCATTTCGCGCGTTCCTTCAAGCGCGCCTTCGGCCTCCCGCCGCATCGCTACCTGCTCACGCGGCGCATCGAGCAGGCCACCACCCTGCTGCGCGACACCGATCTCGACATCACGGATATCGCCTTCGCCACCGGCTGGGAGAGTTTGGGCACCTTTGGCCGCACGTTCCGCGACGTGACCGGCTCGAGCCCCAGCGCCGTGCGCGTTCAGGCGCGGGCCAGCCTGCCCGGGATCGACCGCGTGCCTGCCTGCGTGCTGAAAGCCGCACAGCGCCCCGACCTCACGACAGCAGTTTTGGAGAAGCGGCGGCGTGCGGGCAACGCTAAAGTGCGGCCCTGAATTGCGGTCACTAACCAGGGAGGTGTTATGAATCAGGGTATCAATGTGGTGGGCCTATACGTCGACGACCAGGACGCGGCACTCAAGTTCTACGTCGACAAACTCGGATTCCGTGTGCATACCGACGTGCGCAATGGCGCGTACCGCTGGCTCACGGTCCAGCACCCGGAGCAGTCGTCCTTCCAGCTCGGGCTTTTCCTGCCCGGGCCGCCCGTTCACGACGAGGCCACCGCGCAAACGCTGCGCGCCATGGTCGCCAAGGGCGCCATGCCGCCCCTCGTACTCGCCGTGGCCGACTGCCGCGCAAGTTACGAGCGCCTGAAGGGCCTGGGCGTGGAATTCACCCAGGAGCCGGTCGACCGCTACGGCAGCGTCGACGCGGGTTTCCGCGATCCCGCCGGCAACGGCTGGAAGATGATCCAGGCGCCGAAGCAGTCATAGCGGCCAGGCATGCGCGGCTTCGAAGGCGATGACTCGCACGCGCGCGCGATCGCCCACCCGGTCCAGATACGTTTCGCCAATGCTCATGAATCCATTGAAGCGCTTTTCGCTTCATTGCCATTCTTTTATGCTTGGGTGCCACTGAGCGTTAACGCCTGGCGCACCACCAGGCGGCACTGCACTTCGCGGTGGCAATTTGATGACAATTCAATGACTGATCGCGTACCGGAAAATCATGCACGGATCAGGAGGCGGTCAGGGCGTGGCGTCCCAGCCGTGTGACGCGAGGATCTTGTCGAGCAGGAAGCGCAGCGCAACGCGCTCGGCCTCGTTCAGCCCGTGGTAAAGGTCGCTGTCGCGCTTGTCCAGGGTCGGGCCGATCTTCTTGAAGATCTTGCGGCCTTCGGCGGTGAGCGAAATGATGACGCTGCGCCCATCCTTGTCGTTGCCCGTGCGCGCGAGGATCTCCTTCGAGAGCATGGCCTCCACCGTGCGGCTCGCCTGACTCTTGTCGAGGTTGGCGCGCCGCGAGATATCCATCACGGTTTGCGGACCGAACGTGCCGATCGCGGCGATGATGCTTGCCTCCGGATACGGCACACCCAGCTTGTCGCGCGACATCTCACTGCTCATGCGGTCGGCGATCTTGGTCAATGCCTTCAGCCGATAGGTCAGCGAGGCGTCTGCGCCTGGCTCATTCGTGCTTGCCATATGCCCACTCGAGAATTGGATCCGCAAACCCGCGAAAGAAACCCGGGTATGTTGCCCTGATCCTGCCCGCGAGGTCAACTGTGGGGCGCACACTTGTCAGGAGCGAAGAGTGGGCGCCGTCCGCTTCAATACGGTGCATGCAGTGTGCGAAGACGCAATACGCAGCGTCGATGGCCATATCCATTTTCATCACTCGCATTCGTCGTGGCCGCTTATACTGCACGCGTTCAACGCGCGAAGATGGCCATGAGCAAACGAATGACTGTCCGGCAGTCGCCGGTGCACGGAAAAGGCGTCTATGCGTTGCGTCCCCTGCGGGCCGGCGAGCGCATCTTCGAATACAAAGGCAAGATCATGAGCTGGCGTAGCGCGGCCCGGCGTTATCGTCTGCGTGAAGACGGCGCGCATACGTTTCTCTTCGGCCTTTCCGATGGCCGCGTAATCGACGGCGGCCAGGGCGGCAACTGGGCGCGCTGGCTCAATCACGCGTGCCAGGCGAACTGCGAAACCATCGAAATCAACGGCCACGTGTTCATCGACGCGTGCCGCGACATCCTGCCAGGCGAAGAGCTGTTCATCGACTACGCGCTCGAATTGCCCGACGACGCCTGCGAAGACAACGTGCGCGAATACACCTGCCGCTGCGGCGCGCCGGTGTGCCGCGGGACGATGCTCGCCGGCGCCAGTGTTGGCGTTGGTGTCAGCGCCGGTGTTGCCGCCGACACCGGCGTGAGCAGCATCGTCAGCGTAGTCAGCCTGTTTTAGGCGATGCGGAACTGACTTTGCCGAGGGGCGATTGAGCCGGCTGTCCCTCAGTTCGAAGCGGTTTTGCGTGCGGCGGCGTCGGTGGACGGTCCGGTTCCGCGCAGGTTCGTCACGTTTTGCAGCAGGTCGAACCAGAACGGCGCGCCGAACAACGTTGCACTCGCCGTGAGCAGCCAGCCGACGATCATCCAGGCCACGCCGTCTGCATAGGCACCATCCCTTTGCCAGCCGATCGGCAACTGGTTCATCAGGGAAACCGCGCCGGAAGACGCGTTTGCGTGCAACGCACCCGCGAGCGAGGGATGCAACCATAGAATCCTGAACAGAAACACCGTATCGATGTTCAGTGCGATCACGATGACGAGCGCCACGGCAAATGAAATGAACTGCGACCAGCGCTTGTAGGTGCCGGAGAGCCTGTCCATGCCGTTGTCGAACCACTTGCCGAGCGCGTCCGAAAACTGGCCGACATCCTGGTTGGCGTGGCGGTACATCGCCTGCAATACCTCCCTTAACTGCTGGTTCTGTATGGTGGCAATCGACTGACCGATGTCCTGGTCCGCACCGGGCGCGCGCCGAAGGATATCGATCATCGCGAGGGCAAAGTCATTCGACGGAATATAAGAGGGCTTGTACTTCAGGTCGCTCGCATTCGTCGCGTCCCCAGAGTCGCGCGGGCTCACGAGCGCGTGGTTGTAGAGGTCGCGCGCCATGCCGTTGAACTTCGGGTCGTTCAGGATCTGCTTGATGCCAGATAGCAGACATTTCGCGCGCAACTGCAAGAGCGACGCAAAAAGCTCGGTCACGGTGCTGACGGCAAGGCTCACCGCGAAATAGCAGAACACTAAACCAATGCCGACTTCGAGTACGGTGCTGTTGAACATGTGCGGCTCCGCGTGCTTGCGCTTCAAAGAGATGAGAGACTGCGCAGCCGGCTGCTCTTCAAAGCCTGTTCGTGACATTCGCGTGGCGGGAGCCCTCTCTTCAACAATCAGCTGTTTTGGCACGACGCTCAAGACCGTAAATGCGGGTTGTGTGGGCAATCTCACACAGAGAAAGCAGCGGAGGAACTGCTCGCCTTAACTGCCGATACAAGAATTCAAACCTTCGCAGTTCGAATCATCCGTGGATCGAAACGATGATTCGAAACCTGTCGCACTCGGCACTTCGCTCCACGTCCAGCCGACATAGAGGGCCGGAGCCGCGCGGTCTTCATGCGCGTGCGGCAGCACCGGCACTTGGCGGCCTGCTACGGCACGCTATGCCTGCAGCACCGCGGGGTCGATATATCCCGGCACCGCAGCCGAAAGCGATTGCTTCAGTTCACGGCTGCCCGCATCCGCGAGCACTTCGCTCTCTCCCGTTTCGAGCGCATCGTAGGCCTGGCGAACGACATCGACGGGACTCGCTTTCGGCACGTCGAAATCCTTCGTGAGATCGGTATCCATGAAGCCGACATGCACGCCGACCACGCCGATCTTGCGTTCCCTGAAGTGCAGACGGATGTTGTTGGTATAGCTCCAGGCCGCCGCCTTCGAAGCGGAATACGGCGCGAGGAACGGCACGGCTCGCCACGAAACATCGGAGAGCACGTTAATTACGCCACCGTTGCCATCGCTGGGCAGCACGGCTTCGAACGCGCGCGTCGTGCGAATGACGCCATAAAAGTTCGTTTCGAAGATGCGCCGCGCCTGGTCTTCCGCCTCTGCCGCAAGCGGGGACGCGAGAATTTCCGCAATGCCCGCGTTGTTCACGAGCACGGTCACGTCCGAGGCGATCTTGGCGGCCGCCGTAACGGAGTCCGGATCCGTCACGTCTATCTTGACCGGAATGATGCCGGGTTCGCTAAAGCCTTCCGGGTTGCGCACCCCTGCATAGACCTTCGCGGCCCCGCGGGCTAACGCCTCGCGTGCAAAAGCCAGACCGAGGCCACGGCTTGCGCCGGTTACAAACACAACGGAATTCCTGATCTTCATTTCGAATCTCCAAAAGAATGAGTCATGGACAGTGATAGTTTGAAATCAGGCCGGGAAGCGCTCGCGGTGGGCGCGAATGAACGTCTCGACCGTCTGCGGCGCTTTTCCGGTCACTTGCTCGATGATGCTGTCGGTACCCTTGAACACGCCGTTCTGGTAATCGACGGCGACTTCGATGAAATGCTGGATCGCAAACCCGGGAAGGTCGTACTTCTGCAAATGTGCGCGATATTCGTCGAGCGTGCCCGGGCGATAAACGATCTTCCGGTCGATGACCTTGCCGATCTCGTCGGCAATGCCATGGTGGTCGAGTTCGACCGGCCCGCAAAGCTCGTAGCGCTTGCCAATATGGCCCGACGGCTGCGCGAGCACCGTGGCGATGAAGCGGGCCTGATCAACGGCGGCGATCGGCGCATGGCGTCCCGCTCCGTAAGGCAGCGTGATCTGTCCTTCGTTGACGATGGTGTCGCGCACCCACGGGAAAATCAGCCATTCGGAAAAGAAGGTCGGGCGAACATGAATGGTCTGCACCCCTGACCAGTCGAGCACGCGCTCGGCGATCCAGTGATCGCGCGCGGCGTGGCTCCTCGCGTTCTCGCGCGCGGAGATCTGCGACATTTCCACGACGACTTCGAGTCCGGCGCGGCGCGCGGCGTCCGCGAAATACGCGGTGCCCTGAATGAACCCGGGACTGACGGGATAGCACAGGTAAGCGCCCGTCACGCCCGAGGTGGCGCGAATCAGGTCGTCGTGATCGAGCAGATCGCCCACCACGACTTCGGCGCCGGCGGCGCGCAGCGAGGCACTGCGCGCGTCTTCCGCACGGACCATTGCGCGAACCGCGTGTCCGGCTTCGAGCAGGTTGTTGACCACGTGCACGCCGGTTTTGCCCGTGGCGCCGGTAATCAGAAATTTACGCTGTTGCATGATGAGTTCTCCGCCGAAAGTGCATATGCACATAGGTAAGCAAATAAAATCGCCAGTCTCTGGCGACAGCTTTCGTTCAGATCGATTCGATGTGTTGCCTGACGTCTTCCAGCAGCGACGCAGAAGCGTCCGGATCGGGGATGATGCGCGCCATGGTCAGCGCGCCGATCATGGCCGCGAGTGCGAAAACAGCCTGCGAGCGGTCTGCCTCTTCCTCCGGTGTCGCCATGCGCGCCGCCAGCATGTCCACCAGCGCGTCGAACCCGCGCGACGCCGCCGCGCGCGTCGCGTCGTCCGCGCGCGCCAGTTCGCTGCCCATGCCGGCAAGCGGGCAACCGTTCGCTCGCGCGTCGCGATGACCGGTGGACATGTACGCGTCCACGACAGCGCGGAACGCGTCCTCGCCCGTGGCCCCATCCGCAGCGGCGACGAGGTTCTCGACGATGCCGGCCAGCCCCACTTCGCACGCCTCGGCAACCAGTTGGTCCTTCGACTCGAAATGGCGGTAAAAGCCGCCATGCGAAAGTCCGGCGGCGGCCATTACGTCGGCGAGTCCCGTTGCATGGATGCCATTCGCCCTGAATGCCCCAGCGGCGACTTCCACGATGCGCTCCCGCGTCTGCGCCGTTTCTACCTTCGACTTCCTCATGATGACCCGCGCTCCGTGCTTCGATGTTGTTTAGATGGTAGTCATCATCTAAATGGAAGTCAAGGCGCGTTTTGGCGACGCGAACATCGCAGGGCAGCCACACGGACCGTTTTCTGCACATATTTAACGGCGGCGCTACACTCGTGCGGTTGTCGAAAGGCCGCGCCCACTGGCCATCGCTTTGGCTGGCTCATTAGGCAGCAGAGGCGAAACAGCCAGCGCGCGGACGCTTCGATTGCACGATCAAGAACGACAAATCCCCACTCTCGGAGAGCCCCCTCCATGACGACGTTGACAATCAACGGAGAAACTCATACGGTCGACGCGCCGCCCGACATGCCGCTGCTCTGGGTCCTGCGCGACATCGTCGGCCTCACCGGCACGAAGTTCGGCTGCGGTATTGCGCAGTGCGGCGCATGCACGGTGCATCTCGACGGTGAGGCCGCGCGCTCGTGCGTGCTGCCCGTCGCGGCCGTTGCGGGCCGCAAGATCACCACCATCGAGGCGGTCGGCGCCACCCCCGCCGGACAGAAGGTGCAGAAGGCCTGGCGCGAGATCGACGTCGTGCAGTGCGGCTACTGTCAATCGGGGCAGGTGATGTCGGCGACCGCGCTCATCGCCGCGAATCCGAACCCGAGCGACGCGGATATCGACGCCGCCATGGCGGGCAACATCTGCCGCTGTGGCACCTATGCGCGCATTCGCGCGGCCATCAAGCAAGCCGCGAAGGAGGCCTGAGATGTCACAAGGTCTCCTCGATGCGCAAAACGGCGCGCCGGAACGCAAGCTTCACGTCACCGCAAGCGGCCCACTCTCGCGACGCACGTTTCTCAAGCTAGGCGCGGCGGCGGGCGGCGGCCTGCTGCTCGGCATCAGCTTTTCTGCCGGCGCGCAGGGCGACAGCCAGACGCGTCGATCGGTCGTAGGCGGCGACGGCAACGAAGCCCCGCAAGACGGCGTGTTCGAGCCGAACGCCTTCGTGCAGATCGACCGCTCGGGCAAGGTCACGCTCATCGTCCCGAAGGTGGAGATGGGGCAAGGCGTGTACACCTCGATTCCGATGCTGATCGCGGAAGAACTCGAAGTGCCGCTCGATAGCGTCACGATCGATCACGCGCCGCCCAACGCGAAGCTCTTCACCGATCCGCTGCTGGGCGGCCAGCTCACGGGCGGCTCGACGTCGATTCGCTTTGCCTGGCAGCCCATGCGCGAAGCGGGCGCCGCCGCGCGCACCGTTCTGATCCAGGCGGCGGCGCAGCAGTGGCAAGTCGATCCGGCCACCTGCCACGCCAAAGCGGGCGAGGTGCTGCACGACGCGAGCGGGCGGCGCATCGCCTATGGCCAGCTCGTCGATGCGGCCGCTCATCTGCCCGTCCCGCAGAAGGTCGCGCTCAAGGAGCCGAAAGACTTCACGCTGGTCGGCAAGCCCACAAAGCGCCTCGACTCGCCGGAGAAGGTGGACGGCTCGGCGCTTTTCGGCCTCGACGTGCGCCTGCCCGACATGGTCTACGCCGCCATCGTGAACTGTCCTGTGTTCGGCGGCACGCTCGCGAAGGTCGACGACACGCACGCGAAGCAGGTTCCCGGCGTCAAGCAGGTCGTGAAGATCGACAACGCCGTGGCCGTGATCGGCGCGCACACCTGGGCCGCGAAACGAGGCGCTGCTGCGCTCGTCGTCGAGTGGAACGAAGGCGCGGGCGCGACGGTTTCGATGCAGCAGATCGTCGCCGATCTCGCGAGCGCCTCGCAACGCGAAGGCGCCGTCGCGCGCAAGGACGGCGACGTGCAGCAGGGGTTCGGCACCGCAAAAACGCGCATCGACGCCGTCTATCAGCAGCCCTTCCTTGCACACGCAACGATGGAGCCGGTCAACTGCACGGTCCACGTACAACCCGATAGCTGTGAAATCTGGGTGGGCAGCCAGGTGCCCACGCGCGCCGTGGATGCGGCCGTGGCCGTCACAGGTCTGAAGCCCGAGCAGGTCACGCTGCACAATCACCTGCTTGGCGGCGGCTTCGGGCGGCGACTCGAAACCGATTTCATTACCCAGGCCGTCAAGATCGCCAAACAGGTCGGCGTGCCGGTCAAGGTCTTCTATACGCGCGAAGAAGATATCCAGCACGACATGTACCGGCCGTATTACTACGACCGTCTCTCGGCCGGACTCGACGCGAACGGCAAGCCCGTGGCCTGGCAGCATCGCATCGCGGGCTCCTCGATCATGGCGCGCTTTGCGCCCCCCGCGTTCCAGCACGGCGTCGACCCCGACGCCGTCGAAGTCGCCGCCGACCTGCCCTACGACCTGCCGAACCAGCTGATCGAATACGTGCGCCAGGAACCGCACGCGGTGCCCACTGCGTTCTGGCGCGGCGTGGGGCCCACGCGTGGCACGTTCGTGGTGGAGAGCTTCGTCGACGAACTGGCCGTGGCCGCGAAAACCGATCCGGTCACCTACCGCCGCAATCTGCTCGGCAAGTCGCCACGCGCACTCAATGTGCTCGACGTAGCCACGCGCGCCGCGAACTGGGGACCACCCATGCCGAAGGGCCAGGGACGCGGCGTTTCGGTGATGCACGCGTTCGGCAGCTTCCTCAGCATGGTCGCCGACGTCACGGTGGACGACGGTGAGGTGCGCGTGAACCGCGTAGTCTGCGCCGTGGATTGCGGCATGGCCGTGAACCCGGAGACCATCGAGGCGCAGATCCAGGGCGGCATCGTGTTCGGTATCACGGCGGCGCTGTGGGGCGAGATCACGATCGAGCGCGGACGCGTCACGCAAACCAATTTCACCGACTACCGGGTCATGCGCATCGACCAGATGCCGGTGATCGAAGTGCATCTCGTGAAGAGCGCCGAAGCGCCCGGCGGGATCGGCGAGCCCGGGACCTCGGCGGTCATACCGGCCGTGGCGAATGCGATCTACGCGGCGACCGGAAAGCGTCTGCGGCACTTGCCAGTGGGCCGCCAGCTCGTGAACGCGGGCGCGTCCGCGCACTCGGCTTGAGGGAGCGAACCATGACGAAAACGATTGACGCATCCCAACGAGCCCGCGGCTTGCGCCGCATTGCCGGTGCCACGCTCGCGCTAGCAGCATTCGCGTGCGTGACTGCGCGCCCCGCCCTCGCGGCGGGCGCTGCGGACGCCGCCACGATCCAGCGCGGCGCCTACCTCGCCGCCGTGGGCGACTGCGCAGCGTGCCACACGGCGCCGCACGGCAAGCCGTTTGCAGGCGGCCTGCCGATGAACACGCCGCTTGGGCGCATCTACTCGACCAACATCACGCCCGACCCGGACACCGGAATCGGCAGCTACACGCAAGCGGACTTCGCGCGCGCCATGCGCGAGGGCGTTGCCAAGGACGGTCACAATCTCTATCCGGCGATGCCTTATCCCTCGTATGCGAAGGTGCGCGACGAGGACGTCGCCGCGCTCTACGCATACTTCATGCAAGGCGTGCAACCGGTCAAGCAGAGCAACCGCGACGCCGACATCAAGTGGCCGATGAACATGCGCTGGCCGCTCAAGATCTGGAACGCCGTCTTCCTCGAGAAGGGCGCGTACCAGGACAAAGCGGGCAAGGACGTGGCATGGAACCGCGGCGCGTACCTCGTGCAGGGTCTCGGCCATTGCGGCTCGTGCCACACGCCGCGCGGCATCGGCTTCAACGAGAAAGCGCTCGACGAAAGCGGCGACGCCTGGCTCACGGGCGCCCTGCTCGACGGCTGGTTCGCCTCGAACCTGACCGGCGCGCACAACACGGGCCTCGGGCGCTGGAGCGCAGCGGACCTCGCGCAGTTCCTGAAGACGGGCGCGAACCAGCACGCCTCGGCGTTCGGCGCGATGACCGACGTGATCAACAAGAGCACCCAGAGCATGAACGACGCGGACGTCAACGCGATCGCCGTCTACCTGAAGTCGCTGCCGGCGAAGGGCGACGACGGCGGAGCGGCCTACGCCTATGACGCGCAGGCGACGAAAGTGTCGCTCTCGCGTCCGGCGAACGATGCGGGCGCGCGCGTCTACACGGCGTATTGCATGCATTGCCACGGCGCCGACGGGCGCGGCTTCGCGCCGATGTTCGCGCCGCTCGCGGGCAATCCGAACGTGCTGGAGAAGGACGCGTCGTCGCTCATCAACGTCACGCTCAACGGCACCGGGGATCTCGTGATCCAGGGCATGCCCGCGCCGTACCCCATGCCCGCTTATGCAGATGTCCTAAGCGACAAGCAGATCGCCGATGTGCTCACGTTCGTTCGTGCGGGCTGGAACAACAAGGCAGGCGCGGTGGGCGCGGCAGAGGTAGCGAAGATGCGCACGAGGACGCAGGCGGCGCGGTAGGAGGGAGTGTTGAAGCGATCGCGCCGGCCATGATTGCGGCCGGCGCGATTGTCGTGAAACGACTGTAGCGTTAGTGAGCGAGCGGTTGCGTCACGTCCTGGCCGAACCACTGCATGGAGATCTTCTTGAGCGTGCCGTCCTGCTTGAGCGAGGTGAGCGCGTCGTTGATCGCCTTCTCGAACTTCGGATTGCCCTTGCGGAACGGAATGGCCATTTGCTGATCGGCGCCCGGCAACACGGCGCCCGGACGCAGCGGCAGGTTCGACGTCTTGATGATGTACGGCAGCATCAGGCGATCGTCCATCGTCGCGTCGATGCGCTTCGCGGCCAGGTCGCGCAGCTTCTCGGGCGCGCCGGGATACGTCTGCACGTTGATGCCCTGCACGGCGCGCGCCATCTGGTCATAGTTGGTGCCGAGCGTCACGCCGAGCTTTTTGTCGCCCTTGAATTCGTCGAGCGTCTTGAATTCGCGTTTGTCGTCGGAGCGCTGGATCAGCTGCGCGGCCGAGTACGTGTATGGCTGGCTGAAGTCGAGCGCCTGCTGACGTTGCGGCGTAATGGTCACCTGATTGACGATCACGTCGAACTTGCCGGCCTGCAGCGCGGCGATAATGCCGCTCCACTCGGTGGGAATGAACTCGGGCTTGACCCCGAGCTTGGCCGCCACGGCCTTCGCGACGTCCACGTCGAAGCCGACGAGGTCGCCCTTGCTGTCACGCGAATCGAACGGGGGATAGGTGCCTTCCAGACCGATCTTGAGCACCCCGGCCTGTTTGACCGAATCCAGCAGGTCTTCCGCATGGGCGGAAACGGCGGTAAATCCGAGTGCCGATACGGCTAGCGCGCTTGTGAACAGGAGCTTCTTCAACTTCATTCAACCTCTCCTCTTTATGTGGATGTCTGGACTGCTTCGCGATGGCACATCAGCGCCCCCCGAGGCCGCGTCGCTAGAGAATACTACGATCGGCAGCGCGATCGTAGCCCGCACAACTGAGTACTTTCCCGCGCTGGGCGGGGCGCGGAACGGGGCACATCGCCTTTGAGATCCGCGGCTTTCTGAAAGGTAGGGATCCGCTTAATAGCGCGCCCACGCGCGTCGCAATCAGCGCGCGGCGGCGTTCATCGCCTTCACGGCCTCGAGCGCGCCGCTCACCATCGCGCTCACCACGGGCTCGACTTTCTGCGCGAACGACGGCGCGTAGTCGAACGGCGCAGCCTCGCTCATGTACGTCGACTGGCACATTTCGAGTTGCACCGCATGCACGCCGTCCTGCGGCGCACCGTAGTGACGCGTGTTGTAGCCGCCCTTGAAGCGGCCATTCGCGATCCACGTGAAGTCGCTTGCAGCCGCCGCGCGCTCGACCGCCGCCTGCACCGGCGCCGCCGCCGTGCGGCCGTCCTGCGTGCCGATGTTCAGATCGGGCAGCTTGCCGTCGAATAGCCGCGGCAGCACGCTCGCAATCGAGTGCGCCTCCCACAGCAGCACGTTGGCGTGCTGCGCGCGCAGGCGCTGCAGCTCGGCGCGCAGCGCGTCGTGATACGGCTGCCAGTAGGTGGCGACGCGGCGCTGCCGCTCGTGCGCATCAGGCGCGCGGCCCTCGCGATAGAGCGCCTCGCCGCGGAACGTTTCGGTCGGGCACAGCGAAGTCGTCGTCTGCCCCGGATACAGGCTTTCGTCGTTGGGCGGCCGGTTCAGGTCGATCACATAGCGCGACACCCGCGCACCGAGTATCGTCGCGCCCAGCGTCTTCGCAAACGCATAGAGCCGGTCGAGATGCCAGTCGGTATCGGCGACCGTGAGCGCGATGTCCGTATACGCGTCGCGCAGCGTCTCGGGAACCTGGGTGCCGAGGTGGGGAATCGAGATCAGCAGCGGCGCCGTGCCGCGTTCGAGCGTAAAGAGGTCGGTCATGGGAGCTCCGTTCGGTTGGCCGCGCACTTACGCGCCGGCAAGGAGATGGTTCAACGCCCTACGATAATCGGCGTACAGGCGCGTTTCGTCTCGGTGGCGGCGCTGCGCGACGACCTGCTCGCCGCCCACATAGACGTCGCGCACCGGCGTCTCGCCGTGCTCGCAGAACACCACTGACGATAGCCAGCTTTGCGGCGTCTGCTGCGCGAGGTTCGGATGCTGCGCGTCGAGCACGAGCCAGTCCGCGCGAGCGCCCTCCTGCAGCGCGCCCACCGCGCGCCCCGTCGCGCACGCGCCGCCCGCGAGCGCCGCGTCGACAAGCCGGTCGGCCACCTGCGCGGTCTCTGGCGACGCGAGCACGTTGCGTTCGCGCCGCGTGAACCGTTGCCCGTATTCGAGCAAGCGCAATTCGGCGCGCCAGTCTACGCCGATATGGCTGTCCGAGCCGATGCCGAACGCGCCGCCCGCGTCGAGATACTCGCGCGCAGGGAAAATACCATCGCCGAGATTCGCTTCGGTCGTGAGGCACAGGCCCGCAATCGCGCCGCTTTGTGCGAGCGCGGCGGTCTCCCGCGCATCGATATGCGTCGCATGGACAAGGCACCAGCGCGCGTTTACATCGAAGCGATCGAGCAGCCATTGCACGGGCCGCGTGCCCTCGGTCGCCATGCAGGCCTCGACTTCGGCCGTCTGCTCGGCGATGTGGATGTGGACGGGCGCACCGGGAAGCACTTGATCCAGACCTTCCAGCAGCACACGCAACGAATCATGCGAAACCGCGCGCAGCGAATGCGGCGCAACGCCATAGCGCAACGCGCCGTGCTCCGGGCGCCACGCACGCAGCGCCTCGACGATGCCGAGCAACTGGTCGGGCGTGTTGATGAAGCGCCGCTGATCGTCGCGCGGCGCTTGCGCGCCGAAGCCGCTGTACTGATAGAGCACGGGCAGCATGGTCATGCCGATGCCGGTCACGCTCGCTGCCTCCACCACATGCTGCGCCAGTTCGGCGGGGCTCGCATAATGCTGGCCGTCCTGCGCGTGATGCACATAGTGAAACTCGCAGACGGACGTGTAGCCCGCCTTGAGCATTTCCACGTAGAGCCAGCTCGCGACCGCGGCAAGATCGTCGGGCATGATGCGCGCCGCAAAGCGGTACATCAGGTCGCGCCAGCTCCAGAAGCTGTCGGTGGGATTCGCGCGATATTCGGTGAGGCCGGCCATCGCGCGCTGGAACGCATGCGAATGGAGATTAGGCATGCCAGGTATGATCGGGCCCGACGCACGCGCGCCGCCTTCAGGCGCTTGCGCGAGGTCGGGCGTCACGCCGCGCAGCGTGCCCGTGGCGTCCCATTCGAGCAGCACATTGCGGCGCCAACCGCCGGGCAAATACGCATGTTCCGCAAAAAGCGCGTTCGTCATGGAAAGCGGAGGGATCAGGGTGCTCATGAAATCAGGCTTGCGCGATATCGAGTATGACAACCAGCAGCGCGCCTTCGCCGCACGTTTCGAGCTCCACGGCTTGCTCCGCATCGACGCGCAACGTGTCGCCGGGCGCGAGCGCGATGAAGCCCTCGCCCGCCACGCTCACCTCGGCCTGACATTGCACGGCATGCAGCAACACGGTCTGCGCATGCACGCTGCGCCGCGTTGCCTCGCGCCACACTTCGAGCGCGCCGCGCGCGGCCTCGCGGCGCACCATCAGGTTGAACACGCGCACGGGGCCAGCGGCGATCCGTGCATCGATTGCGGCTTCACCGGCAAAGCGGGCGATATCCAGCGCGCGTTCCAGCGTATGCGTGGCATGAGGCTCTTGTTCTCCTGCGCGCGCCTCGTTCAACTGCAAGGCGGCACCGTCGATCAACACGAGCGTGCGGTCTATGCCCTCGAAGCACGAAAACGGCCCGGCTTGCGCGATATCCGCGAGACTCGCGCGCCAAGCGAACGCATCGGGCAGCGCGCCCGCTGCGCAACCCGTCGCGATCTCGCGCGTCACGCCGCCGCCGTTTTTCCAGGGCGCGGGCACAAGCTCGACGCCGTGCAGCAGCGTCACCTTTGCACCTGCGCAGCCTTCGGGTGCGGACGACCGGTTCATGTGCGCGACAACACCGCTTGCAGAAAACTGCGCGTGCGCGGCTGTGCCGGCGCGGTGAAGATCGTCGAAGGCGGCCCCGCCTCGACGATCTCGCCGCCGTCCATCACCACCACGACGTCGGCCACTTCCTTCGCGAAGCCCATTTCGTGCGTGACGACCACCATCGTCATGCCCTCGGAAGCCAGCAGCTTCATGACCTGCAGCACCTCGCCAACCAGCTCAGGGTCGAGCGCGGAAGTCGGCTCGTCGAACAACATCACGCGCGGCTGCATGGCGAGCGCCCGCGCAATGGCGACACGCTGCTTCTGGCCACCGGAAAGGCTCGCCGGCATCACATGCGCCTTATGCGCGAGCCCGACTTTCTCGAGCAGCGCAAGCGCGGCGGATTCGGCCTGCGCCTTCGATGCCCCGCGCAACATGCGCGGTCCAACCGTGATGTTGTGCAGCACCGAGAGGTGCGGAAACAGATTGAACGACTGGAACACCATGCCGACTTCGGTACGCAGCGCATTGAGCGCGCGGTCCTTGAGCATCGCGCCGTTTTCCACGAGTCGATGACCGCAGATATCGACGGTGCCGCCCTCGGGCTGCTCGAGGCCATTACAGCAGCGCAGAAACGTGCTCTTGCCCGAACCGCTCGGGCCGATCACCACGACGACCTGTTGCGGCTGAATATCGAAGTCGATGCCGTTGAGCACGAGGTGCGAACCAAACGACTTCTTGAGTCCGCGAATGCTGACGATCGGATCCAGTTGCGCGCTCATTGCACCATCCCTCCCGCGCGCAGGCGGCGCTCGACGCGATGCAGCGCATAGTTGGTCGTCTGTGTCAGCACGAGATAAACGAGCGCGATCACGAGATACACCTCCAGCGAGCGATACGAAACGCTGATGATCTTCTGGCCTTCATGCATCAGGTCGTCGATCGTCAGCAGCGAGACCAGCGCGGAATTCTTGATGAGCGCGATGAATTCGTTGCCGAGCGGCGGAATCATGCGCACCACGGCCTGCGGCAGGATGATCGCGCGCATGGCCTGCGCCGACGACATGCCGATCGACCGTGCGGCTTCCATCTGCCCGCGATCGACGGACTGGATCGCGCCGCGCACGATCTCCGAGACATACGCGGCCGAATAAAGCCCGAGCCCGAGCATGCCGCAGACGAACGCCGGCAGCAGGATATTGAATTGCGGCAGTCCGAAGAACAGCAGAAACAGCTGCACGAGCAGCGGCGTACCGCGAAAGAACACGAGGTAGCCCGTGCAGAAGCCGTACACGAGCCGCCGTTGCGGCGCGAGCCGGCCGATGCCGATCAGGAGGCCGAGCATGCAGCTGAGCACGAGCGCCGCGGCGGTCACTTCCACCGTGACCAGCGCGCCGTGTGCGATGTCGGCCCAACCGGCGATAGCCGGAGAGAAGTCGAGTTGCATGGATCAGATCCGCCGGTTCACTTCGAACCCGTGCCGAACCACTTGTTCACGATCTGGGCGTAGGTGCCGTCCGCCTTGATCTTCGCCAGCGCAGCGTTCAGCGCATCGCGCAGCTGCGGTTCGTCCTTGCGCACGGCAATGCCATAGGCTTCCTTCGTCAGCTCGGTGTCGAGCACGCGAAATCCTGCGCGCGTGCGGGCGAACTGATACGCGGCGGGCTTGCCCGTCACGGCGGCATCCGCGCGGCCAATGCCGACCAGATCGAACATTTCCTGGTTCTTCTCGACCTCGACGCGCGTGACCTTCGGGTAGTTGTCGCGCAGGAAGTTCACCGACTTCGTGCCGACCTGAACCGAGACCTTCTTGCCCTCGAGATCGGCGAGCGTCTTGATGGGCGAGTCGGCCTTCACGAGCGCGACGAGGCCGCCCGCGAAATACGGCTGCGTGAAGTCCACCACCTGGCTGCGTTCAGGCGTGATGTAGATGCCGGAAATCGCGGCGTCGAAGCGGTGCGCGATCAGACCCGGAATCAGCCCCTTGAAGTCGATGTCGGTCCACTGGACCTGCTTGCCCATTGCCTTGGCGAGCGCGTTCATCAGGTCGACGTCGAACCCGGTGCGCTGACCGTTTTCCGTGAACTCCATCGGCGGGAACGTCGCATCGGTCGCGACCTGGAGGACGTTCTGCGCTTGCGCGCTCGCGGTGCCGGGAGCGGCGGCCGCGAACATGGCGAGGGCGACGCACGTGGCGGACAGCAGTTTATGCAGTTTCATGTTGGACTCCTGTGTGGTTTCTCGGGACGCTGCGGTTTTGGGCTTCGTTCTTTGGCTTCGTTCGTTGCGGTCAATCGGTTTGCAGACGGGCGGAAATGGTGTGCGCGGTGCGCAAGGTCCAGTCGGCGAGCTGCAGCTCACGGCCCGCCACGCGCGACGACGGCGCCATCAAGGTGATCGACGCGTTGGCGCCCGCGCCGCGTGCAACGCGCCGGAACACAGGCGCACTCACGCCCCATACGCCAGGGTCGACTTCGCTTTCGCTCACCGCGTAGCCGCGCGCGCGAATCTGCTCCAGTTCCGCTTCCATGGCGGCGCGGCCCGGCGCGTCGCCGGCGAAGAGACGGTCGAGCGTCTCGCCGCGCGCCTTTTCGTGCATGAACGCGAGCAATGACCTGGCCGACGCCCCGGCCCTGAGCGGCACTGCGCGCCCCTTCTCGAACGAGCAGCGCAGCGAATGCGTGCTTTCGACCATTTCGAGGCAGACCACCTGGTCGTTCACGGCGACGACGAGGCCGACACTCTCCTGCGAGGTCCGCGCGAGTTGCAGCATGCCTTCGCGGCTCGATTCAACGAGCAGGGAATTGACGTCGAAGCCGAGCGCAAGCTGCAGACTGATGGGGCCCGGCGCGTAGTAGCCGGCGTCTTCGGTCACGAAGCCCCAGCGCTTGAGCACCGCGACCTGGCGGTAGAGTGTGCTTTGCGCGAGCCCTGTGGCCGCGAGCATATCCTTCGCGGACATCGCCTTGCCGCGGCTCGCGAGTGCCGAAAGCACCAGTAGCAGGCGCTCTGCGCCGGTAACACCGGGTTCCTGTTTCACCTGAATGACGAAGGCTGAATTGATGCACTCAGCATGCCACGTCACTCCCGGAAATCAAAAATACGATTCCCAACGAATGGGAATGACATGCGAGGGTTTTCCCTGGCGATGTCCGATGTCCCGCGTGGGTCCGCGCGGTGTCTTTTACCGGCTTCTGGTAATGTCACGCACATGCAAACGATCCTCTCCATCGAGAATCTCTCGAAAGTCTATGCATCGGGACTCCGGGCGCTCACGAACATCAATCTCGACATTGCACGGGGCGAAATCTTCGCGCTGCTGGGGCCGAATGGCGCCGGCAAGACGACGCTGATCAGCATCGTCTGCGGCATCGTCAATGCGAGCGAAGGCGGTGTGCGCGTGGCCGGTCACGATATCCTCGCCGACTACCGCGCCGCACGCTCGCTGATCGGCCTCGTGCCGCAGGAGTTGACGACCGACGCGTTCGAAACGGTCTGGGCCACCGTATCGTTCAGCCGCGGCCTGTTCGGCAAGCCGCCCAATCCCGCGTATGTCGAGCGCGTGCTGCGCGACCTCTCGCTGTGGGAGAAGCGGAACAACAAGATCATGACGCTCTCGGGCGGCATGAAGCGGCGCGTGCTGATCGCGAAGGCGCTCGCGCACGAGCCGCAAGTGCTGTTTCTGGACGAGCCGACGGCGGGTGTGGACGTCGAGCTGCGCCGCGACATGTGGGAACTCGTGCGCGGGCTCAAGGCGAATGGCGTAACGATCATCCTGACGACGCACTACATCGACGAGGCGGAGGAGATGGCCGACCGCATCGGCGTGATCAACGCCGGGAAGATCATGCTCGTCGAGCGCAAGGACGTGCTCATGCGCAAGCTCGGCCGCAAACAGCTGACGCTGCAGCTCGACGCCCCGCTGAGCGCGATTCCGGACGGCCTCGCCGCGTGGGGACTGGAGCTGGCCGACGGCGGCGCCGAACTCACCTACACCTACGACAGCGAAAACGAACGCAACGACATCATCACAACGCTGCTCAGGAACCTGAACGAGGCCGGCATCGGTTTCACGGACCTGAAAACGAGCCAGAGTTCACTGGAGGACATCTTCGTGAGTCTCGTCCATAAGGACCCGGCGGCCGCTTCACGGCCCACGCCAGATTCGATCGCAGAAGACGGCAAAGGACAGGTAACTTCCCGATGAACCATTATGCAATTCGCGCCATTTACCGGTTCGAAATGGCGCGCACGCGGCGCACGCTGATGCAGAGCATTGTCGCACCGGTCATTTCGACTTCGCTCTACTTCATCGTATTCGGCTCTGCAATCGGTTCGCGCATCAAGGAAGTGAACGGTGTCAGCTACGGCGCGTTCATCGTGCCGGGCCTGATCATGCTGTCGCTGCTCTCGCAGAGCATCTCGAACGCGTCGTTCGGCATCTACTTCCCGCGCTTCACGGGCACGATCTACGAGCTGCTCTCGGCGCCCGTGTCCTACCTCGAAATCGTGGTCAGCTATGTCGGCGCGGCGGCGACCAAGTCGGTCGTGCTCGGGCTCATCATCCTCGCGACCGCGGCGCTCTTCGTGCCGATCCAGATCCAGCATCCCGTGTGGATGGCGCTGTTCCTGCTGCTCACCGCGGTCACGTTCAGCCTGCTCGGTTTCATCATCGGCATCTGGGCGGACAACTTCGAGAAACTGCAGATCGTCCCACTGTTGGTCATCACGCCGCTCACGTTCCTCGGCGGCGCCTTCTACTCGGTCGACATGCTGCCGACGGCGTGGAAGGTGATCACGCTCTTCAACCCGATCGTCTATCTCATCAGCGGTTTCCGCTGGAGCTTCTACGGGCTCGCGGACGTCGACGTCGGCGTGAGTCTCGGCATGACAGCCGCCTTTCTCGCGCTGTTCCTCGCGATCACCGCGTGGATCTTCAAGACGGGCTACCGGCTGAAAACCTGACGTTAGCGAATCGACCGGGTGCCCGCCTCTAGCCTCAGGCCGGCACCTCTCCCGGCGCGCCGTCGAGCGGCCGTTCGTGCTGGCCGTTCAGCGGAGCGTCGAACGTGCCGTCCAGAATGCGCAGCTTGTCGGTCATATCGGGAAAGTTGTGACCTGCCGCGCGCAGCTCGTTCACGAGCCGATGCGCAACGGCCCGGCAGTGCGCCAACGTTTCGTGCAGACGTGGATCCGACTGCAGGCCGGTCACCGCCTTCTCCAACTCCGCGGGAGATTCGCTCAGCAAAGCGGGAACGACTTCGTCCGGCGGGATTAGCGAGCCGTGACTGAGCAATTGCGCGGTCCAGTCGCAGCCGTACAGCAGTGAGCGCCGTTCGGCCCTGCGCGCTTCGTCCTGCTCGAGCGTGGCGAGGCTGTGGCGATTCTTCTGAATCTCGGCGCGCCACGGCGCCAGAACGTCGGCACGCAGCGCCGCGATCGCTTCGCCGAGCGCCGCGTTCTGCCCACCCGCGACCAGGCGGCGCTCATCGAGCCTGTCCACCTCGTCCCGGTAGCTTTCGAGGTACGCGAGCCAGTTCAACGGCAGTTCCGGCTTTTCGAAGAATGCGCGGCGCACGTCATTGAGTTCGTTGCGAATATCCTGCAGCGCCAGGTTGTCGGCGAGACGCGCCTCGTGCACGTCGTGGGCCGTCACCATCTGCCGGTGCAGCGGAAAGAGCGGATTGCTGTAGCGCCGCTGCAGATGCCGCTCGGCCGCACCCGGCCGGGCGCTCCATTTCCAGTTGGGCAGCGTTTTCGCGTCGAATTCGACCGCCTGGATCATCGGGCGGAAAACGGACAGCGCTTCAGCGGTCGCGTGGCGAAAGCAGTCCGCCAGCTTGTAGTCGTTGCCTTGCAGGGAGGCGGACTCATCCCCGGCATAAGGCGAGTCGGGCCTGAGCCTCAACGTGCCGGTGGCCAGAAAGAATTCCATCGGCAATTCGACGCTCAGGCCTTCCAGCCTGAACGCGCGCTGCTCGGCGGAAACCGTCTCGACGGCATGCGCGAGGCGGTTTTCCTGATCGAGGAGCGCATCGATCGCGTCTCCCGACGACGGCTGCGCCGCGTCGGCGAGCAGGCAGAACGTTTCGCGCGCCATTCTCGCCGCGATGGTGCCGTGCTTCTCGGCAAAGAGCCAGAACCAGAGAGCGAGCTGATAGCCCTTGACCCCATTTTGGGCGATCGCTTCGACTTCGGGTGCGAATGCGATGCCGGGCGCGGCCCAGTTCGCAAACGGCGGCGTGCCGACGCCCTGGTACATGCTCAGGAGTTGGCGTATCGATTCATGCGTATTGGTGGGCCAGTTGCGCGCCTCTTCCTGGCGCTTCTCTGCCTTCCAGAACCTCCAGTCCATTCTGAACCTCGCAAGAGAGCAAGAGTCTCGGTGCGACTCGCTGCGAGGGATACTTGCACACTCCGCCGAGGGCGTAAACCGGTGATGTCCGCGCTTGCCTTTCAAGCCCCGCTCAATTCCTGATGGAGCGCGACGAATTCGCGCGTGAGTTTGTGCGCCGGATCGAGGTGGACGACGGGCTTGGCCTGCTGATGCGATTCGCGAATCTTCACCGACGAAGACAGCCGCGACGACAGCACCGGCAGCCCTTCATCGACGAGTTCGTCCACGAGTTTCTGCGGCAGGCTCGCGCGCGGCTGGAACTGGTTGATGACGATGCCTTCGACCGTGAGCGCGGCATTGTGGTCCTGCTGAATTTCTTTCACGTTCTCGAGCAGAGTATAGAGTGCGCGGCGCGAGAAGTCGTCGCAGTCGAATGGAATGAGGCAGCGCTCGACCGCGATCAGCGCGGAGCGCGTGTAGAAGTTCAGCGCAGGCGGCGTGTCGATGTAGATCGCATCGTACATGTCGAGTTCTTTGAGCGCGTCGCGCAGCTTGTAGATCTTGTAGCGCGACTCCAGCTTCCCATGCAGCGTGTCGAGATCGGGATGCGCGGGCATCACGTCGAGATTCTCGAAGGGTGACGAATGAATGAACGACGTGACCTCGACCGGCCGGAAGCTGAAGGTCAGCGCGGTTTCGAAGAAGTCGGCGACGTTGGGCTTCGCGTCGGCGCAAGCCGCGCCGAGCAGGTACTGGCTCGAATTTGACTGCGCGTCGAGGTCGATGACGAGCGTACGCCGACCCTCAATCGCGCTGATCGCAGCGAGATTACAAACGATCGTTGACTTGCCTACGCCACCCTTCTGGTTGAACACCACGCGCCGCATGTCTTCGCTCCCCTCTTTCTCTCTCATTCAATGAGCAACTGTCTTACCTGTCAAGCCGTGTGGATGGATTCATCCCACGGCTTTCCTGTTTTTGCGATGGCGTTGAGGATAGTCAGCAGCTTTCTCATGCAGGCAACCAGAACAACCTTGTTCGGC
>NZ_JBFRCN010000078.1:0-27247 GCF_040965835.1 Paraburkholderia sp. BR10872 | reverse complement strand
TCAATACCTGTTACTGTTTTCGGTCTCTCTCGAGACCGGTCGCTCACTCAAAGCTGACAGGTTCTGAATAAATTCAAAAACCTGACTTACTTTAGTGTGAGACTCTTGATACTTTTGCTGCTCCCGGTCATTCCTAAGAATGATCGGGTCGCCACCGCATCAAGCGCCCACACTTATCGGCTGTAAATTTTTAAAGAGCAATTCGTCTTAATCGCTTCGTTTTCGTTCGCAGCGATCAGCGAAGGAGGCGAATTATGCGGGTCATTCCGGATATCGTCAAGCGACTTTCGAATATTTATTTTTGGGGTCCGCTACGCCAATTTTCGACAGCTACCGGCACCCACACGTGACAGGTCGCCCCTTCTGTCACCAAATCGGGAACGGCAGCTGCATACGGGTCGCAGCACAATCGAATTCGAGCGCAGTGATGTCGCTATCGATCAAGCGCCGACGGTCTCGACGACGCCTTCGGGAAGCGGCTGGGGCAACCCGACACAAAACCCTTGCGCGTAGTCGATGCCAATCCCGCTGAGGCGACCGATGATCGCCTCGCTTTCCACAAACTCAGCGATGGTCGCCTTGCCGGCGGCATGGGCCACCTGGTGAATGGACTGGACGATCGTCCGATCGAGGTCGCTGCTGGCAATCCCGCGCACGAAGCTGCCGTCGATCTTCAGGTAGTCCACGGGCAGGCGCTTGAGGTAAGTGAACGAGGACATGCCCGAGCCGAAATCGTCGAGGGCGAATCGGCAGCCGAGTGCTCGCAGGCTCTCCATGAGCGTAATCGCTTTCGAGAGATTGGTGATCACGGCCGTTTCCGTGATCTCGAAGCAGACGCTTTCGAAACTGATTGCGCAACGCTGCTGCTGCACGATGTACGCGAATAAGTCCTCGTCGCCGAGCGACGCGCCGGAGAGGTTGATCGACCAGACGTTTGCGGCGAGATGGCCCGCCGCAATGGCTTCGAAAGCACGGCCGATCACCCATCGATCGACGAGCGGCATCAAGTTGAAGCGCTCGGCGGCGCCAATGAAGTACGCGGGAGGAATCACTTCACCCGATTCGTCGACCATGCGCAGCAGCAACTCGACATGCACTTCTTCGCCGGGACCGCCCTCCTTGAGCGACTTGATCTGTTGCGCGTAGAGGCGGAAGCGGTCGTGCTCGAGCGCGGCCTTCACGCGGGCCACCCACTCCATCTGCGTATGGGTGGTCGACTGGAGCTGATCTTCGAGGCAATACTGGTGCACGCGATTGCGGCCTTTTTCCTTGGCCATATAACAGGCGACGTCTGCCGCCTTCATGATGTCCCACGTCGAGATTTGCGCGGCGTCCACCTCCACCACACCGATGCTCACGCCGGTCGTCAGCAAACGCTGGTCCCAGGGTAGCCGGATGACCGTCACGGCCTCCCGCAGATCCTCCGCGACCCGCAGGGCGTCGTCGATGCAGCACTCCGGCAACACGACGCCGAATTCATCGCCGCCGAGGCGGGCGAGGATATGGGCAGCGCGCAGCTGCTCTTTCAGGGCACCACCCACACTGCGGATCAATTCGTCGCCGGCCGCGTGACCGCACGTGTCGTTGACGACCTTGAACTGATCGAGGTCGAGGAACATCACCGCATGCGGGCGTGTCCCGGCCTTCTCGAGCAAGCTCGAAAGCCGGCGCTCGAATTCGCGGCGGTTCAGCAAACCCGTCAGATGATCGTGCGTAGCCTGATATTCGAGTTCGGCGGCATGCTTGCGCTCCGTGCTCGCGTCTCGAAGCACCATCACCGTGCCCAGCATTTCCTCTTCGTCATCGCGGATCGTCGCCACAGAGCATGCCACGGGCAGGAGCGAGCCATCCGGGCGCGTCACAGAGAGTCTGCGTTGCGCGTCGTCATCGGCCGCTGCAGCACGGTTGTGCAGACATTGCGCAGTGACGATATTGCCGGACCGCTCGTCGTAGAGATCACAGACGTCGAACAACGGCCTCAGGTAGATATCGCGCGAGGCACGCCCGAGCATGCGCTCGGCGGCGGCGTTGCAATAGGTCACGCTCGCCTGGTTGTCCATGCGGATCACACCGTCGTCGATCGAAGCGAGCGTGGCTTCGGTGAGGCTCTTTTCCTTCGCGGCGGCCGCTTCTGCGCGCTTCAACCCGGAGATATCGAAGAGGCAACCGACGATGCGCGTCGCCCGGCCGCTCTCGTCGCGTATGGCCTTGCCGCGTCCCCGGCACCACAGATATCGACCATCGGCCATTCGCAGTCTGTACTCGACGTCGTAGAGGCTGTCATGCTTCAGATGGTTGATGATGGTCTCGCGCAAACGGAGCAGATCCGCAGGATGCACGAGCGCATTGAACGCGCGGGTGTCCATGGGGAGGTCGCCGTCGCCATACCCGAGTTGCTGATACAGATAGCGAGAATAGTAGGCACGGTCGTTCACCAGGTCCCAGTCCCATAGCCCAGCGTTGATGCCTTCGAACCCGAGGCTGAGACGCTCCTCGCTCAAACGCAAACGAGCGGCGAGTCGCTGGGAGAAGCGCAGCATCGATAGCACAACGCTGCACGCGAGTGCCGCGACGAACCACGCTATCGCAGCACGGGGCTGCTGAGCGAACACGGCCGCCGCAACGGCACTCATCCACATGGGGACGAGCACCACAACGATTCGACCGCGGCGGTTGCCTTCGGTAAGCCAGCTCACTGCGCGTGTGATCAGTCTCATGGCTGATTTAGTATTCTTCTTGGTTCAGCTTCCATGCGTCGCGTGCGCGCGGCACTACGAGACAGAGTCACAGTAAAGCGTGACGGCGTGCATCTGGAAAACGCGCAAGCGGAGGAAGGCCCACGGACGGGTGCGTAAGTCTACCTGCTTTCCCTATTCAGATTGAATGGGGATTACCCGCGGAAGTCATTCATGTTCGCGAGAGTATGCATTTACGTTCTCGCGTGTGCGAATGATAGGTACGGAAAGACTTGCGAATTCGATTTTGTACCGGCTCGCAAACGTTCGCGAGCCGGCCGTTTTCAGGAATTGAACACAGAGGCCGCCACCGCAGCCTCTGTGCGTCCTCTCGCTTACCGGCTCTGCAGGCGGATATCGCGCGACGAAGCCCCCACATACACCGCGCTGCCAGCAACATAAGCCCAGTCGCTATGCGTCGTGTCCCAAACGCTCTGTGCACGTTCGGTGATCGTCACGCGCACCGGCTGCGACTGACCCGGCTTCAGAAACACCTTCTGGAAACCAACCAGACGACGCGGCGGCTCGCCGGCATAACTCACGCCCAGATAGACCTGTGCCGTTTCCGCACCCGCTACGCGGCCATCGTTGCGCACCGTGAACGACGCTGTGAGCGTATGCCCCGGGCCCTGCTTCACCGTCAGCCCCGAATAGCTGAAGTGCGTATACGAAAGGCCATAGCCGAACTCGTAAAGCGGCGTGATGTTGTTCGCGTCATACCAGCGATAGCCCATGTCCAGCTTTTCGGAGTACACGGGATCGGTCGCGAAGGCGCCGTTCGTCCCCCACGTCGGCGTGTCCTGATCGTGCACCGGGAACGTGACCGGCAGCTTGCCCGAAGGGTTCACCTGTCCGAACAGCACGTTCGCGATCGCCTTGCCGCCGCCCTCGCCCGGATACCATGCCTCGACGATTGCCGAGACCTGGTCCTTCCACGGCATCAGTACCGGATTGCCGCTCTCGATGATCACGATCGTGCGCGGGTTGGCCTTCGCAACGGCCTCGACGAGCTGATCCTGATTCGACGGGTTCGCGAGACTCAGGCTTTGCAGATCGCCGAAGTCCTCACCCGCAGGCTGCGCCACGACGACGATCGCGACATCGGACTGGCGAGCGAGCGTCGCGGCCTGGGTGATCTCCTGCTGCGTATAGGCGCGGAACGGCTGCGTCTGGTCGGTGTTGCCCGCGAAGCTCACCTGCGCCGAAGGCGCGAGCTGCTGGATCGCCTGGGTGATAGGCGTATTGAGCTTGAGCCACGGGTTGGTCCACCAGCCGCAGCCCGTGGACGAAGCGAACGTGAGCCCGCCGCAGCCCGAGAAGTTGCCCGTGACCGGATCGCGCGTATTGCCCGAGCCGCCGCCGCTCAGCACGGCCGTATCGGCGTGAGCGCCGATCACCGCGATCTTGTGCAGGCTCGGGGCCGAAAGCGGCAGCTGGCTGTTGTCATTCTTCAGGAGAACGATGGATTGTTCTTCCGCAGCCTGCGTGAACGCGTTGTACTTCGCGAAGTCGATCGTGGCACCGCCCTGCGCTGGATGGTCCAGCACGCCCGTGCTGATCATCACATAGAGCTTGCGCCGCACCATGTCGTCCAGACGGTCCTGCGACACGGCCTTCGAAGCGATCGCCTGTTTGACCAGATCGGGCGTGAGGTAGACCGTCGGGCCCACGTCCTCTTCCTCGTCGAGACCCGCGTTGATCGCCGGGGCCGTGCTATGCGTCGCGCCCCAGTCCGACTGCACCTGGCCCTGGAAGCCCCAGTCCTTCTTCAGCACGTCGGTCAGCACATGCGTGTTTTCGCATGCGTAGGTGCCGTTCAGGCGGTTGTAGCTGCACATCACGCTGCCCGGGCGCGCTTCCTTCGCCGCGATTTCGAACGGCAGCAGATAGAGTTCGCGCAGCGTGCGCTCGTCGATCTGGCTGTTGCCCCCCTGGCGGCCCGTTTCCTGTTCGTTGCCGACGTAGTGCTTGATCGTGGCGATCACCTGCTGGCTTTGCGTACCGATGGTGCGCGCCGCCAGAATTTCGCCCGCCAGCACGGGGTCTTCGCCGAGGTACTCGAAGAGACGCCCGCCGCGCGGTTCGCGCGCGAGGTTCGTGCCGCCGCCCAGTCCCATGCCGAATCCTTGCTCGCGCAACTGGTCGGCTATGCGTGCGCCGAAGTCGCGCGCGAGGTAGGGGTCCCAGCTTGCCGCGAGCGCGATCGTCGCCGGAAAGGTCGTGCTCTTCTGGCTTGTGCTGCCGGAGCCCGTTGCGGAATCAACCATATTGAGGTCGGGAATGCCCAGACGCGGCACGCCCTGAATATAGCCCGCGCCGCCGCCCGGCACGGCGCTCATCTGATATTCGGAATGGATGAACTGGAGCTTCTCGTCCTGCGTCATGCGCTTGAGCAGCAGGTCGGCACGAACGTGCGCGCCGAGGTTCTGGGGGATGGCCATCAATGGCATCGGCAACGGATAAGGTACGTCGTTGCTGCTGTCGCCGGCATGGGCGGCAGCGGCCATCGCAATCAGCACGGCGGCGGTGGGCCAACGGGTGATCCTCATATGTCTCTCCGAGAGTTCGTTATGGAGTACTGATCAGACCGGTAAACAGGGTCTGGCAGAACGGCCGGCCGGGTCGGGCACCGGCAGACTTCCTGCGGGGAAACCGGTTTAGTTGCAGCGCGCAAACGTTTGCTTTTATGCATCCGCTTGGGCTTCGCCGGTTGATGTAGCAAAACTCCAAATAATCATATAAAAACTATTGAGTACCCTTACGGGCTTTTATCTCAGTATTTTCCCGGCTGGCGGTAGCTAACACGCATGAAAGGCGCCAAACCGACAGGTAATTGCAAGCTACCGGTAATGTGATTGTTGCGAACGCAACGGAAATTCGGCATTCGATGTGATTTGCATGACGCTCGCGAATGCGGCGCGCCGGCCTGTGAACGCGGCGTGCAGCGCGCATCGCGGGTCGAAAAAAGCTAATCTGTTACGAGGCCTGCGCAAGCGGCGGCGCCGCCCCTGCGCGCGCGAGATCGACATCACTGTAAGGAGTGACCACGATGGAAAGGCAACGCAAGGTTCCCCGAATCGCGTCGGCCCTGCTCGCTGCAATGTGCGCATTCGCAATGGCAAGCAGCGCACTCGCGCAAACGGGCATGCCCCAAACGGAGCAGCAAGGCGACATCTCGTTCGTCTCCGGCGGGGTCGGCCGCGACGAGTCTTCCGCACTGCGGCACGCGCGCAGCCAGTGGCCGCTCTCGATGCTGTTTACCGGCCCCGGTTCGAGCTATGTGGCCGACGTGCACGTGCAGATAACGAACGCTGGCGGCACGTCGGTGCTCGACACGCGTTCGCACGGTCCGTACATGCTCGTGCGACTGCCGGCCGGACGCTACACGATCACCGCCACCTATAACGAGGTAACGAGGACGCAGCGTGTAAACGTCGCCGGCAATGGCAGCGCGCGTGCGACGTTCTCGTTCCCGGGCAAGCACTGAGCACGAATCGTTTCCGGCCGGTCGGGATGGCTCACCAGGGAACGACTCTGGTGCCCGGATCGTTTCTGTGCAACCGCCGTGTGCAACTGCCGGAACAACGGGGAGAACTGCGCGAATCACTCCACTCCGCTGGAATCCACGTTTTCGAGCTGCCGGCAACGCGTCCCGCTGTGATGTCGACGCAATCAATGCCCAGCGGCCCAGGCAACGATGAAATCGATGAATGCGCGCGTTTTCGCGGGCGTGTAGTGGCGCGACGGATAGTAGACGTATAGCGGGAAGCGTTCGTCGGGCCAGTCAGGAAACAGATTCACCAGCCTGCCATCGGCAATCAGGGGCTCGGCGCCGAGAAGCAGCATTTGCGCAATGCCGGAACCGGCCAGGCACGCATTGAGCAAGGCGCCCGGATCGTTCACCGTGAGTCGCCCTTGCGTCGCCAGCACGACGTGCTTGCGCTTGCGATGAAACTCCCACGGATAAGGCTTGCCTGTCTCAGGGTCGCGGAATTCGAGGCACCGGTGAGCGGGGCCTTCGAGATCTTCGGGGCGCAGCGGCCTGCCCCAGCGCGAGAGATAGGCCGGCGCAGCGACCGTCACGACAGCGGTATCGAGCAGCTTGCGAGCAACCAGCGTGGAGGATCGCGGCTTGCCGAATCGCATCGCGACATCGAATCCCTCCGCAACCAGGTCGCCAAGACTATCTCTCGCGATCAGTTCGATCTCGAGTTCGGGATGGGCGTCCATGAAGCGGTCGAGTTCCGCGCCGAGAATCGCCCGATAGCACACCGGGTCCAGATTCACCCGCAGCTTACCCCGCACCGCCGACGCATTGCCCGATGCCGCGATGGCCGCTTCCTCGAGCCCCGCGAGATGCGGAACCACCTGCTCGTAGAAACGGCGCCCGCCTTCGGTGAGCGAAATCGATCGCGTCGTGCGATTGAAGAGCCGGATATCGAGCCGCTTCTCCAGCCTCGCAATCGCGCGGCTCACGCCTGGCGGCGACATGCCGAGCACGTCTGCCGCGGCGGCAAAGGTCCCCGCGTCGACAACGGCGGCAAACACGCTGATCGCGCCGGAAATGTTCTCGAGTGTCGTTGTTCTCAATGTCGTCGTTCCAATGGCAGCCGGTACGGCGGCCCCTGGCAGCCTTTGGCGATGATGGATCGGCCATCCGATTCGTGCGCCCGAGTCACTGATGTAGTGCCCTTCGCGGCATTTAGCTTCGGCCGCCCTGCGTCCAGAATGCGTCTCACCGAAACGGAACCAGGCAGCATCTCGCTGCCATCGTATTCGGCTTTTTCGACTATCTCGTCGTCGCATGCGGAGGGTTTCAAGTGTACGCAATTACAGGCACTACCGGAAAAGTGGGCGGCGCACTCGCCCGTGCGCTGCTGGCTTCTGGGCAACCGGTGCGGGCGGTCGTGCGCGACGCTGCGCGCGCCGCGTCGTGGCAAGCACGAGGATGCGAGCTGGCCACGGCAAGCATGGAAGACGCCGCCGCGCTGACCGCGGCATTCAGCGGCGCGCAGGGCGTGTTCATCCTGCTGCCTCCGCAGTTCGATCCCTCGCCGGGCTTCCCGGAGTCGCGCGCGGTCATCGACGCCGTTTGCACCGCGATCCACAACGCACGGCCCGCGAAAGTCGTGTGTCTGTCGACCATCGGTGCGCAGGCGCAAGAGAGCAATCTGCTCACGCAACTCTCGCTGATGGAGCAGGCGCTCGCCGCACTGCCTGTGCCGGTGACTTTCCTGCGTCCCGGCTGGTTCATGGAGAACGCCGCGTGGGATGTCGCGAGCGCGCGCGACCATGGCGTGATCGAGAGCTACCTGCAACCGCTCGACCAGGCCGTGCCGATGGTCGCGACCGCAGACGTCGGCCGCCTCGCCGCCGAACTGCTGCAGCAGACGTGGAGCGGCACGCGCGTGGTCGAGCTGGAGGGCCCGCGCCGTGTGAGCGCGAACGACATCGCCTCCGCGTTCGCCCGCGCGCTTGGCCGGCCTGTGCGCGCGGTGACAGTGAACCGGCAGGAATGGGAGTCGCGCTTCCTGTCGCAAGGCATGAAGCATCCCTTGCCGCGAATGCGCATGCTGGACGGATTCAACGAGGGCTGGATCTGTTTTTCCAGGCCCGCCGATGAAATCCTTCGCGGGCATGTCGAACTGGACACCGTGCTCGAAGCGCTGGCAAGCGGTGCGTGACGAGAGGCATTGGCGGGAATGACGCCAAAGTTGGCGGGTTCGGCCGTGGTCCGCCGAACCCGCCTCGGCTAGACTACCGTCGCAAACGGTCACCATCCCTTACCGGAGCGCGAATCATGTTCGATGTGCTGGCAACGAAACCTGCGGGCAGCACGACCGCGCTGGACAACGTGCCAGGGCACGCGCTGACGGGCCGCCAGCGCCATCTCGCCGTTGGGAACGAGCGCGCAGTGCGGTATGCGCCCGCCGTCGCCCCCTTTGCGGCAATGACGGACACCACGCCTGAATCGTTCGACGCCTTGCGCGGACTGATCGAAGAGCACGCGCCCGTTGCCCTGACCACGCTGGATGCCGTGGAGCCACCCGACGGCTTCGCGCTGATCCGGCACGCCACGCTGCTGCAAATGGTCTGGCAAGGCGAAGCGCCTGCGCCCACCGCGCTGGAGCACGCGCGGCTAACGGGGCAAGACGTGCCGGAGATGCTCGCGCTGGCCGCCGCAACGCAGCCGGGCCCGTTTGGTCCGCGCACCATCGAATTCGGCGGTTACCTTGGCGTGCGCAGGGAGGGCAAGCTCGTCGCCATGGCCGGCGAACGCATGAAGATCGAAGGCCATACCGAAATCAGCGCCGTGTGCGTGGACCCGGCGTTCCGGGGACAAGGGCTCGCGGCGAGCCTCATGAAGCTGCTGATGGCGGCAATCAGTGCGCGCGGCGAGACACCCTTCCTGCACGTGCTCACGTCGAATCACGGCGCCATTTCCATCTATCGCACGCTGGGCTTTGTCGAGCGCCGCGAGATGCATCTCACGGTGCTCGGCCTCGCGCCATAGAAAGGCCGCACGGTCACAACAGGTCGGAACGCAGTTCCCGCACCCCTCTTCCCAAGCGCTGCCGCAACAGGCTGCGCAGCGTCGCGCCGTCGCCGTAACCGACTTCGGCGGCGATCCTTTCCAGGTCGAGCTTGCCGCTGCGCAGCAGCGACTGCGCGTGCTCGACCCGCAAATCCTGAAAGTACGCCAGCGGCGACTTGCCGAGCACTTCCTGGCAGCGGCGCTGCAATGAGCGCGAGCTCGTCGCCAGTGCCTTCGCGGCGTCCTGCAGCGAGAATCCCGACTTGAGATTTTTTCTCGCCCATTGCTCGAAGCGCTGAATGAGCGGATCGGCCTGCGCGAGATGATTCGGGATGATGTACGGCGCCTGCGACGAGCGGATGTCGGCCAGCAGATAGCGCGATACGAGCGATGCGAGTTCGGGGCTCGCCGAACGGATCAGCCAGAGCGCGAGATCGAGATGCCCCATGGCCGCGCCGGCCGTCACGCCGATATCCGAAGGCACGAGCATGCGTGATTCGTTCAACTTAACATGCGGATAGCGTTGCCGGAAGAACGGCGCGAGCGACCAGTTGGTCGTGGCTTCGCGGTGATCGAGCAGCCCCGCCTCTGCGAGGATGAACGTCCCCACGCAAGATGCGCCGATTCGCGCGCCCCCCGCTTGCCATTCGAGCAAACGCGCCATGCCCTCTTCGACGTCCCGGCGCTCGAACGACCGCATCAACTCCTGCGCAGACAGCGTCACCAATGCCGGCACGATCACCCAATCGGGCTTCGCATCCGGCGCGACCGTCTGCACCGGCACCGCGAGGCCGTGAGCCGAGCGCACCCGCTTTCTCACCCCCACGAGCGTGATGTCGAAACGCGGAACGCCGCCCATGGCCGCGGCCGAAAGCTTGTTTGCGACCGAGAACGCATCGAGCGTGACGGAGAGCCCGGTATCGAAGACGCCCTCGAGAGCCAGGATAGCAATGCGCATGGCGTAAATGCCTCTAAAGTTGTCGTTTGTGACAGTACAGCCGACGAGACCCCAACGATACACTCAATCGCGTTGCAAGTCGCAACAAACATGGATCAAGGAGGTTGTCATGAAGGTTCTCGCCATTGGATCGATCGTCAAGGAACTCACGCCCGCGCAGCGCGACGAGATCATCCCGCACGAAGTGCCGGCCACGCTCAAGCTCTACCTGGACGACAAAATCGAGCAGTACTGGTTTCGCCACGACAAGCCGGGCGTGGTGTTTCTCATGAGCTCGGGCTCGGTCGACGATGTGAAGGCCACGCTGGATACGCTGCCGCTCGTCCAGGCCGGCATCCTCGCGTTCGACCTGCTGCCGGTGGGCCCGCTCGCGCCGCTCGGTCTGCTCCTTCACGGAAAGTAAGCGCTACGCAGGAGGCGCCGTCGACGCATGCGCCATGGGTTGTCGGCGGCCTCCTGGCAGCCTTCTTCTCCTCGCCAGAGATTTCACCTACAACGTACTGATCCGCCGCCTGTTTTCGATGCGCTCCGGCGGCGGGCGCAGAACTTTGGGGAACCTGCAGAACCTGGCAAAGGGAAGAAGGATGAAAACTAACGGTAAAAGCCAAATCGCCCGCGCACTGGTCCTCGTGGCCATCTCGAGTTGCACGGGCTATGCGTACGCACAAACGGCCGCGAGCGCGCCTGGCGAGGCGTCTGCTCAGGAAGGCGCGCCCGCGCAGTCGGGCAGATCGGACAGCGCGCTGGTGCGAGATGTGCGCCGGGCCTTCACGCGCACCACGGGACTGAATTTCGCCAACGTCCACGTCACGGCGCATGAGGGCGTCGTCTCGTTGACGGGGTCGGTACCGCACCAGTCGCAGATCGCGCGGGCCGGCGACGCGGCCCGCTCGGTGCGCGGCGTCACCTCGGTGTCGAACCACTTGACCGTGCGGACCGCCCGCGGCAGCGGACCTTGATTGGGCGAACTCGGCAGCGGGCTCAGAACCGGCTTCGATCGGCCGCACAGCAGGATCGTCCTATTCCCGGCGCGCGCGTCCTGTCAAAGTGAGTCATCGAACTTCGATCAAGGAGCCCGCCGTGTCCGGCCAGACTGCGTCCTCTAGCCTCGTCTGCGAGACTTTCACCGAATCCGACATCGAGGGCGCCCACGCGCTTTCCCTGCAATTCCGTTGGCCCCATCGTAGCGACGACTGGCGTTTCGCCGCCGCCGCGGCCGGGCACGGCTACGTGGTTCGCGAAGGCACGACCGTGGTGGGCACAGCGCTGTGCTGGCCGTGGGGCGAGCATGGCGCGACGCTCGGGCTCGTGATCGTCTCGGCCGACCAGCAAGGCCGCGGCATCGGCCGGATGTTGATGGAGCGCCTGCTCGAAGCGCTGGGAACGCGCATGACCGTGCTGCACGCCACCGAGGCAGGTCAGCCGCTCTACGAAAAGCTCGGCTTCAGGAAGATTGGGCTGCTGCATCAGCACCAGAGCGACAGTTTCGCGGCGCCGATTGTCGAGCCGCCGCCGGGCGAGCGTTTGCGTCCACTCGAACCGGGCGATACGCCGCGCCTCATCGAACTCGCTTCCCGCGCGAGCGGGCTCGACCGCAGCGCACTCGTGCCGCCGCTGCTCGATGTGTCCCAAGGCGTCGCGCTGGTGCGCGGCGACACGGTGCTCGGCTTTGCGCTGTTGCGCCCGTTCGGCCGCGGCCATGCGATCGGTCCGGTGGCCGTCGCCGCCGACGATGGATTGCACATGCAGCGCGCCAAAGCGCTGATCGCCAACCGCCTCGCCGCCAACGCGGGGGCCTTCACGCGCCTCGATACGCCCGACGAACACGGCCTCGGCCCCTGGCTCGAATCGATCGGCCTCGCGCGCGTCGACACGGTCGTGAAGATGTCGCGCAACGGCGCGCCGGCGCACGATCCTGGCGTGCTGCAATTCGCCATCGTCAATCAGGCGCTAGGCTGATTGCGCAAACCGACCTCATGACGCTCCTCTACAAAGCCGACCCCGAGCGCGGCAAGCAATGGGCACAGCTTTTCGCGCACAAGGCTCCCGAGATCGCTTTTCGCCTGTGGCCCGATACCGGCGACCCCGCCGCTGTGCGCTTTCTCGCGGCGTGGCAACCGCCCGAGGACCCCGCGCGTACGCTGCCCAATCTCGAAGTGATCTTCTCCGTGGGCGCGGGCATCGACCAGTTCGATCTTTCCGGCGTGCCGGAGCACATCGCCGTGGTGCGCATGATCGAGCCGGGCATTGTCGAGGGGATGGTCGAGTACGTGACGCAATCGGTCCTGACCATTCATCGCGATCTGTTCGACTACGCCCTGCAACAGCAGCAGCGCGTATGGCGCGCCCTGCCCGTACGCGCCGCCGCGTCGCGTCGCGTTGGCGTGCTGGGGCTCGGCATGCTGGGCAGCGCGGTGCTCGAACGCCTGCGCCTCTTCGGCTTTGCATGCGCGGGCTGGAGCCGCTCGCCGCGCGCCTTGCCTGGCGTGGAGTGCTACGCGGGCGCCGAGGCGCTCGACGCCTTCCTCGCGCGCACCGATATCCTCATCTGCCTGTTGCCGCTCACCGAAGCCACGCGCGGCCTGCTCGACGCCTCGCTCTTCGCGAAGCTGCCGCAGGGCGCCTCGTTCATCAACGTCGGACGCGGGCCGCAAGTGGACCAGCAAGCGCTGCTAGACGCGCTCGATCGCGCGCAACTGCGCAATGCGATTCTCGATGTCGCGGACCCCGAGCCGCTGCCGCCGGAGCATCCGTTCTGGACGCATCCGCGTGTGCGCCTCACGCCGCACATTGCCAGCGCCACGCGGCCCGAAACGGCCGTCGATGTGGTGCTCGACAACATCCGCCGCCACCGCGACGGCTTGCCGATGCTCGGCCTCATCGACCGCACGCGCGGCTATTGAGTCTCGTGACGGCGCAGAGGGCGCAGCACAATATGCTGCGCTCCCCGATCAAAACGCCACAAACACGCTATTTCGCGAATTAATTGGCGAAACGCGCACCGGTATCGGCCCGGTAGCATGGAACGGTGAATCAACGGCCAGCCAACGCCCAATCAACGGCAAGGCGCCGCACTCCTCTGACTTATCAGCCGGGAACCGAACCATGCCGAATCGCTCGCTCATCGAAGCCGACCGCAAACATCTGATCCATCCCGTCGTGAACTTCCGTGCGCACGAAGCGCGCGGCGTGACCGTGCTCGAATCCGCCCAGGGCGTGTTCCTGCGCGACGCCGCGGGCAACGAACTACTCGACGCGTTCTCCGGCCTCTGGTGCGTCAACACGGGTTACGGCCATCAAAGCATCGTCGAAGCCGCCGCGCGACAGATGGCGCGCCTGCCCTACGCGACGGGCTATTTTCACTTCGGCTCGGAGCCCGCCATCGAACTGGCCGCGCTGCTCGTCGAGCGCGCGCCTGCTTCGCTGCAACACGTGTACTTCACGCTGGGCGGCTCGGATGCAGTGGATTCGGCGCTGCGCTTCATCACGCACTACTACAACGCCACCGGCCGCCCCGCGAAGAAGCACGTCATCGCGCAGGAGCGCGGCTATCACGGCTCGTCGGCAGTCGGCGCGGGGCTGACGGCGTTGCCCGCGTTCCATCGCAACTTCGACTTGCCGCTCGCCACGCAGCATCATATTCCGTCGCCCTATGCATATCGCAGCGAGCATGCGGACGACGCAGCGCTCATCGCCGCTTCGGTCGACGCGCTCGAAGCGAAAGTCGCGGCACTCGGCGCCGAAAACGTCGCCGCGTTTTTCTGCGAGCCGATCCAGGGTTCGGGTGGCGTGATCGTGCCGCCTGCCGGCTGGCTGAAAGCCATGCGCGAAGCGTGCCGCAAGCTCGACATTCTGTTCGTCGCCGACGAGGTGATCACGGGCTTTGGCCGCACGGGTCCGCTCTTCGCCTGCCAGGCCGAAGACGTCGAGCCGGATCTGATGACGGTGGCCAAGGGCCTCACCGCGGGCTATGCGCCGATGGGCGCCGTGCTGATGTCGGATGCCCTTTATCAAGGCATTGCCGATGGCGACGCCGCCGCCGTGATCGGCCATGGCCACACCTATTCGGCGCACCCCGTGAGCGCGGCCATCGGCCTCGAAGTCATGCGCCTCTATCACGAAGGCGGCCTGCTCGCGAACGGCGTCGCGCGCGCGCCGCGCTTCGCTCAGGGGCTCGACGCATTGCTCGCCCACCCGCTCGTGGGCGACTCGCGTCACCGCGGTCTGCTCGGCGCGCTCGAACTCGTCGCCGACAAGGAGACCAAACAGCGCTTCGACGCCTCGCTCGGCCTGCCCGATCGCATCGCCGCCGCCGCGTATGGCAACGGCCTCGTATTCCGCGCGTTCGGCGACGGCATTCTCGGCTTCGCGCCCGCGCTTTCGTACACCGAAAGCGAGTTCGACCTGCTGTTCGAGCGCCTCGAAAAAACACTCGACGACGTGCTCGCGCAGCCCGAAGTGCGCGCCGCATTGAGGACAAAGAATGGGGTCAGCGCCCGTGTCGCCGCGTGATACCATCACTCGACACTTCGACATGCAGGGCCGCCCCCATCACGATGAGCAACGACTGCAAGCTGGACCGAATCGATCTGCGCATCCTCTCGCAGCTGCAGAAGCGGGGGCGCATCACGAATGTCGAACTGGCCGACGCAGTCGGGCTGTCGCCAAGCCCCTGCCTGATCCGCGTAAAACGTCTGGAGAAGGCGGGGTTCATCGTCGGCTACGGCGCGCAGATCCAGCTGGAAAAGCTGGGCGACGTGCAGATGGTGTTCACCGAGGTCACGCTCGCCGACCATCGCCGCGAGGACTTCATCAAGTTCGAGAAGGCAATACGCGAGGTGGACGAGGTGGTCGAGTGCCATCTCGCGAGCGGCGGCTACGACTATCTGCTGAAGTTCGTCGCGCGCAGCGTGAGCCATTATCAGAGCATCGTCGAGGGGCTGCTGGAGCGCGATATCGGCATCGAGAAGTACTTCAGCTACGTCATCATCAAGACGGCGTTCGTCAAGCCGCACTACCCGCTCGAAACGCTGTTCTCGCAGAACCTGCATTCCTGAGCATGGGCAACGGACGTGAGGCACGCGCCTCGCGCTCCTGCGTCCCGCATCCATTTTCTCGCGCGCGCTTCGCGCTGAAACCTCGCGGCTTCGGCGCACTCGTCGTGCGCGCTCATTTCCCTGCATCGATCCATTTTCTTCCGCACGTGCGGAAAGGAACCGGCATATGACCACGCGTTATCCCTTGAGCGCGCTGATTCGCGGCGACAACTTCATCGACGGGCAATGGGTGCCCTCGGCCTCCGGCACGCGCTTCGCCGTGACCGATCCCGCGACCGGCAAAACGATCGCCGACGTCGCCGATAGCGATGCGAACGACGCACGCGCAGCGACCGACGCTGCCGCCCGCGCATTCCCCGCCTGGCGCGACACGCTTGCCGCCGAACGCGCCGCCGTGCTGCGCCGCTGGCATGCGCTGATCGTCGCGAACGCCGACGAACTCGGTCAACTGATCTCGCTCGAACAAGGCAAGCCCCTGCATGAGGGACACGGCGAAGCGATGTATGGCGCGTCCTACGTCGCCTGGTTCGCCGATGAGGCCACGCGCATCTACGGCGACCTCATCCCGCAGCAGCAGCGCGGCAAGCGCATGAGCGCCGTGAAGGAGCCCGTTGGCGTGGTCGCGGCGATCACGCCCTGGAACTTCCCGCTCGCGATGATCGCGCGCAAGATCGCCCCCGCCCTCGCCGCGGGCTGCACGGTGGTCGGCAAGCCCGCCGAAGATACGCCGCTCACCGCGCTCGCACTCGTCATGCTCGCGCACGAGGCGGGTGTGCCGCCTGGCGTGCTGAACGTCATCTGCGCGTCGCGCGAACGGGGCGTGAGCGCCGTCGCCGACTGGCTCGCGGACGCCCGCGTGCGCAAGATCACCTTCACCGGCTCGACGCCCGTGGGCAAGCACCTCGCGAAGGAATCGGCGGCCACCTTGAAGAAGCTCTCGCTCGAACTGGGCGGCAACGCGCCGTTCATCGTCTTCGACGACGCGGACCTCGACTCTGCCGTCGAAGGGCTCATGGCCGCCAAGTTCCGCAACGGCGGCCAGACCTGCGTGTGCCCAAATCGCGTGTACGTGCAATCAGGCATATTCGAGCGCTTCGCCGACAAGCTCGCCACGCGCGTGGCCGCGTTGAAAGTCGCGCCCGCGACCGACCCCGCCGCGCAGATCGGCCCGATGATCAATGCGCGCGCGGTCGAGAAGATCGCGCGCCATGTGGACGACGCCGTGAGCCGCGGCGCGCGCGTGCTCACGGGCGGCAAGCGTTTGAGCGAACTGGGCGCGAACTGGTACGCGCCCACCGTGCTCGCAGGCGCCACGCCCGACATGCAGCTAAGCTGCGAAGAAACCTTCGGTCCCGTCGTGCCGCTATTCCGCTTCGACGACGAAGCCGAGGCCATTCGCGCCGCCAACGACACGCCATACGGCCTCGCCGCCTACTTTTACAGCCAGGACGTGCGCCGCATCGATCGCGTCGCGCGGCAGCTCGAAGCGGGCATCGTCGGCATCAACGAAGGCGCGCTCGCTAGTGAAGCGGCGCCGTTCGGCGGCGTGAAGGAATCGGGCTATGGCCGGGAAGGCTCGAAGTACGGGCTCGACGATTTCCTCTCCATCAAATACCTCTGCCAGGGAGGGCTTGCATGAGCACCTATCCGATCGAAGTCACGTTCCCCGACATCGCCGCGCACGAGCGCAGCGAGACGGGCATCCCCTATGTGCACACGTTCGACGCGGGCGCGCCCGGCCCGCACGTGATGATCAATGCGCTCACGCACGGCAACGAGGTGTGTGGCGCGATCGTCGTCGATGCGCTGCTGCACGCGCGGCTGCGGCCGCGACGCGGCAAGCTCACGCTCGCGTTCGCGAACGTGGCGGCCTACCGCCGCTTCGACCCCGCGCACCCCGACGCGGCGCGTTTCGTCGATCAGGACTTCAACCGCGTATGGACCGCGCAGGCGCTGGACGACCTCACGCGCGAATCGAACGAACTGCGCCGCGCCCGCGCGATGCGGCCCGTGATCGACGACGTCGATCTGCTGCTCGACCTCCATTCGATGCACGAGAAGTGCATGCCGCTCATCGTCGCGGGGCCGCTCGCCAAGGGCGTCGAACTCTCTGCGCGGCTAGGCGCACCGGCCACCGTCATTTGCGACGAAGGCCACCCGGAAGGCCGCCGCATGCGCGATTACGAAGGCTTCGGCGACGCCGCGAGCGCGAAGAACGCGCTCTTGATCGAGTGCGGACAGCATTGGGAAGCAAGCGCCGTGAGCGTGGCGCGCGATGTCACCGCGCGCTTTCTGCTGCTCTCGGGTGTCGTGGAACAAGCGGATCTGCCCGCGGACTGGCTGCAACCGCTTCCGCCGGAAATGCGCGTGGTGCGCGTGACCGAGCCCGTGGTGGCGAAGAGCATGGACTTCCGCTTCGCTGGCGATTACACGGGCCTCGAAGTGTTTCCCGAGGCCGGCGCCGTGATCGGCTGGTCCGATGGCGCGCCGGTAGTCACGCCCTACGACGACTGCATCCTCGTGATGCCTTCGCTGCGCCAGTTGCGCCCGGGCGTGACCGTGGTGCGGCTCGGCAAGATCGAGCAGCGCATCGTTCAGAAGCGCTGAAGCGCCCCTACTCATTACACGCAAAGCACGAGGGGAGTCGACAAAACGATGCGCAAGGTCTACGTCATTCTGTGACGCGCGACGCAGGACAGAAGGCGCTCAAGCCGCTTCGAGCGCCCTCGCCTGCTGCAGGAAGGCGCTGGGCGTCACGCCGCAAAAGCGCTTGAAATGGCGCGCCAGATGACTCTGGTCGAAGAAGCCGACCTGCGTCGCGACCACGGCGCCCGGCACGCCCGCCAGCAGCAATAGCTGCGCGCGGCGCACGCGCACCTCGCACAGGTACTTGTATGGCGAAAGGCCGACCTGCTCACGAAACACGGTCGCGAATCGCGAGACGCTTAGCGCCGATACCTCGGCCAGTTCGGCGAGGCTCACGGACTTGTCGAAATTCGCGTCGATATAGGCCAGTGCGTCGCGAAGCGGCGTGACTGGCGCAGCAACGGATGCATTCGCGTCATGCATGATCAAGCCTCGCTGGCAGTCGATGTGTGCGCGCTTGCAGCGGGCGCCGCGCGCCCGAAGCGCGCAATCGAAAACGGTTCGAGCGGTATGTCGGTTGCGCCGGCGTCGAGCAGTTCCGCGAGCGTTTCACCCACGCCCGGCCCGATCTGGAAGCCCGAGCCGCTGAAGCCGAACGCATAGAAAAGGCCGTCTGTCGTCGAACTCGGGCCAATCACCGGCTCCGAATCCGGCAGGTAGCTTTCCACGCCGCTCCACACGCGGATCACATGCAGCGGCGCAAGCGCGGGAACCAACCGGCGGAACTGCGCGATCTGCTGCACGGTGTTGCCGGGCAGCACGCCGGCGCGGCGCGTTGCTGCGTCGGCGGGCCCAGGGGCGCCGCCGCCCAGCACGAGGTTGCCGCGCGGAATCTGCCGGAAGTACACGCTCTCCTCCTTGATCGACGTGTAGACCCCCATCGAATGCATGAAGCGGTAGGGCACGGGCTCGGTCACGGCCATTTGCGGGCCGCGCGCGACGAGCGGCACCGGCTCGCCGAATTGCGCGGAGAGCGCTCCCGCCCATGCACCGGCGCAAATCAGCAGTTGCTCCGCGCGCCACACGGCGCCCGTTGCGCTCTCCACGCGAAAGCCGCCCGCTTCCTTTTCCACGCGCACGATCTCGGTGTTCTCCACGAGATTGGCGCCGAGCCGCGCGGCGGCGCGCCCGAACGCCGGTGCGGCCAGACGCGGATTGGCGTGACCGTCGCGCGGCGAGACGGAGGCGGCCAGCACCTCGCGGCCCAGGAACGGGAAGCGCTTGAACATCGCGGCGCCTTCGAGCACTTCGAGATCGAGGTCGTACGCACGCGCCTGCCCGGCGTAGCGATGAAAGTATTCGGCGTCGTGTGCGTGGTAGCACACTCGCGTGTGGCCCGAAGGCAGAAACTCGACATCCTCGCCGAGCAGCGACTGCGCGCGATACCAGATATCGAGCGCGCGATTGGACATGGCGAGTTGAGAGAGCGCGCGTCCCTGGCGGCGCACGCCGCCGAAGTTCACGCCGCTAGCCTGCTGGCCCGTGAGCCCGCGTTCGATCAGGATCACTGAACGCTTGCGGCGGCTCAGGAAGAACGTCGTGGACGTCCCGATGATGCCGCCACCAATCACGATCACATCGGCGCGATCCGTCATTCGCTGAACTCCTTTGTGCGGCATGCGCCGGGCTGCGTTTGCGCGGCGGGCGCCGCACCGCCCTGCGCTTCGTCGATACCATTCACCGCGGCGCTCAGCGTCATCGTCAACGGCTTGACCGGCGCCTGACCGCGCAGCCGGCCTACGGCTTCCAGCGGTACACGCGCCTCGGCTGCGATGACTTCGGCCCCGGCGTGCGCGCAGAAGCGGCCCTGGCAGCGCCCCATCCCCACGCGTGAGAACGCCTTCGCGCGATTCGCTTCGGTAGCGCCCGTCTCGCGCACTACGCGGCGCAATTCGCCCGCCGTGACGGCTTCGCAGCGGCAGACGACGGTGTCATCAGGCAGCGTCGCCGCGAAATGCGCGGGCCACGGAAATGCCTGGCGCAATCCTTGTGCAAAGCGCGTGAAGCGTGCGAGTTCGACACGCAGTGTCGCCACTTCGGCAAGTGCTCCTTTCGGTGAGACCGCGCCCGCATCCTGCAACGCCGCCAGAGCGGCAAGACGGCCCGCACGCTCGGCCGCGTCGGCGCCGCGCACGCGTGCGCCGTCCCCGGCCAGATAGACGCCTGCCACGCTGCTGCGGCCGTCCTGATCGACTTCGGGCAGCCATTGCCGCGCGGCTCTATCGAAACGGAACGCGCAACCGGCGAGATCCGCAATTTGCGTTTCGGAGCGCAAGTGATAGCCCAGCGCCACGGCGTCGCATGCCACGCGCGCTTCGCCGCCGTTCGCGAGTTTCACGCGAACCGCCGTCACGCCGTGCTCGGGCGAGCCTTCGATCGCGAGCGGCGTCACGCCCCGATGCATCGGTACCCCCGCGCGGCGCAGCGTGCGCAGGAGCGCCATGCCCTTGCGCAGCGTGGCGGGCACTTGCAGCAAATCGGGCAACGCGCGCAGGCGCTGGCCGAGCGTGGACGTATCGAGCACCGCGCTCACCGTCGCGCCCGCTTTCACGTACTGCGCGGCGACGAGGTAAAGCAGCGGGCCGGTGCCCATCATGACAGTGCGCGCTCCGATGGCGCAGCCCTGCGACTTCAGCGCGACCTGCGCGCCGCCCAGGCTGTATGCGCCCGCCAGATGCCAGCCCGGCACGGGCATGAGCCGGTCGGTGGCGCCGCTGCAGACGATCAGCGCGTCGAAGGCCAGCTCGTGGTAGCGTGCGCCGCTCGCGAGATGCACGGACTTCGGCCCGACGTTCCAGACGAGCGTGTCAGGCAGATAGTCGATCTGCGAGCGCAGCGCGTCGAAGCCGCGATGCAGCGACGCCGCGCGTTCGGCCTCGGTGCCGTAGAGCGTTTCGTAGCTGCGCTTGAAACCTTCGGGTTGACGCCGATAAATCTGCCCGCCGTCGCGCCGCCCTTCATCGACGACGACGGGTCGCAGGCCCGCCGCGACCAGCGTCTGCGCCGCGCGCACGCCCGCCGGTCCCGCGCCGATCACGACGACCTTCAGTTCTGCGCGCGCGGCCATACGCCCTCCCCGGCAAGCACGTTGCGGGTGACGATCGACATGCCCGGCGCCGCGGGTGTCGTGCAGGCGCGCAACCGCTCGCCCTGCGCGGTCCACACCCAGCAGTCCTGGCACGCGCCCATCAGGCAGAAACCGGCGCGGCGTCCATCGTCGAACTCGCAGTCGCGCAGCGCGTCCTGCGTGGCGAGGAGCGCGACCATCAGCGTGTCGCCCTCGGCGGCCTGCGCCACGCGGCCGTCGATCTCGATCTCGAAGGTCGGGCGGCCCGCTTCCGCCACTCTCACGAAGCGCGCGCTCATGCGGCTGCCCTCCCGTTGGATTGCGTCGCCTGTGCGACTTGTGCAGCCTGTGCGGTCTGCAGCCGTTCCAGTTCCGCCGTCGTGTGATGGCAAAGGATCTGCGCGCCGCTCGGCAAGCGCTTCATCACGGGCGCCGACACATTGCACGCGCCATCGATACGCACCGGGCAGCGTGCGCGGAACGCGCACAGCTCGCGTACCTCGGCCGACGCCCCGAGCGGCGGCAGCGCGGCGCCCGCCAGGGCACGCCGGGCGTCGAGCCAGCCCGGCTGCAGGGCCGGCACCGAATCGACGAGCAACCCCGTGTACGGGTGATAAGGCGGCGCCTCCAGCACGTCGCGCTGGCCCGCCTCGACACACTGGCCGCCGTACAGCACGACGACGTCGTCGCAGATCGCGCGCACCGTCGAAATATCGTGGCTGATGAACATGTACGAGACGCCCAGTTCGCGCCGCAATTCGGCGAGCAGGTCGAGAATCGCGGCGCCAACGACGGTGTCGAGCGCGGACGTCACCTCGTCGCACAGAATGAGTGCCGGCTCGGCCGCGAGGGCGCGGGCCAGGTTCACGCGCTGCTTCTGGCCGCCCGAGAGGCCGCCCGGCTGACGCTTCGCAATCGAGGCGGGCAGCTTCACGAGGTCCAGTAGTTCGAGCATGCGCTTTTGCGCCCGCGCGCCGCGCAGGCCGTGATAGAAGCACATGGGCCGCGCGAGGATGTCGGCGATCGTGCGGCTCGGGTTGAGCGCCGTGTCGGCGTTCTGGAACACGATCTGGATGCGCCGGTACTGATCGGGCGTGCGTGCCGAAAGCGTCGCGGGCAGCGGTACGCCGTCGAGCAGCACCTCGCCGCGCGCGCGCTCGACCAGCCCGGCCACCACGCGCGCGAGCGTCGTCTTGCCCGAGCCCGATTCGCCGATCACGCCCAGTGCGCTGCCGCGCTCAATACGCAGGCTCACGTCCTCGAGCACACGCACTGCGGGCACACCGTTCGCATCGACCCGGCCATAGCCCGCGGACAGACCGCGCACTTCGAGCAGCGGCACTTCGGCGGCAGGCGGCACGGCGGGCGGACCAGGGTCGGGGCGGCGGCGGGCGGCCAGCAGCGCGCGCGTGTAGTCGTCGGCGGGGGCGTCGAGCACCTGGAGCGTCGTGCCGTTTTCGCGCACCGCGCCATTGTTCAGGACGACGATGCGATCGGCCATCTGCGCCACGACCGCGAGATCGTGCGAGACGTACACGGCCGTCGTGCCCAGCTCCTTCACGACCTTGCGGAAGGCCGCGAGCACTTCGATCTGCGTGGTCACGTCGAGCGCCGTGGTGGGCTCGTCGAACACGACCACGGCGGGGTCGGTGATGAGCGCCATCGCCGCCATCAGCCGCTGCAGCTGGCCGCCGGACACCTGGTGCGGATAGCGCGCGCCGATCGTCTCGGGCGAAGGCAGCGCGAGCGCCCGGAACAGGCTCACCGCCTTCTCGCGCGCCGCCGCGGGCGACATCAGCTTGTGCAGCAGCGCGGGCTCGGTCACCTGATCCATGATCGTGCGTGCCGGGTTGAAGCCCGCCGAGGCGCTCTGCGCGACATAAGCCACGGTACGCGCGCGCAGCGCGCGGCGGCCGCGTTCGTCGAGCGCGAGCACGTCGGTGCCGCCGATCTTCAGGCTGCCGCCCGCAATGGCGCAGCCGTCGCGCGCATGGCCGAGCAGCGAGAGCGCGATGGTGGTCTTGCCCGAACCGGACTCGCCGATCAGCGCGAGCACTTCGCCCTTCTTCACCGTGAAGTCGACACCCTTGACGATCTCGACGACCGGATCGGGCGCCGCGCCCGCGACCACACGCAGGCCCGTCACTTCGATCATGTTCATTTTCCGCCTCCATGCGCGCGGCCGCCGTGACGGCGCAGGCTGTCGATCAGCAGGTTCACGCCCACCGTGAGCGTCGCGATGGCGACGGCCGGCATCAGCACGGCCGGCGCACCTTCCGCGAGGCCGCCGATGTTCTCGCGCACGAGCGAGCCCCAGTCCGCGTCCGGCGGCTGCACGCCGAGGCCGAGGAACGAGAGCCCGGAGAGCAGCAGCACGATGAACACGAAACGCAGGCCGAAATCGGCGAGCATCGGGTGGATCATGTTCGGCAGCACTTCCACGCGGGCGATATAGAAGAGCCCTTCGCCGCGCGCTCTGGCGACCTGCACATATTCGAGCGTCATCAGGTTCACGGCCAGCGAGCGCGAGATACGGAACGCGCCCGGAATATAGGCGAGCGCCGCGACGGTGATGAGCATCGGCACCGACGAGCCGAACGCCGCGATCACGACGAGCGCGAGCACCTTGCTCGGAATGGAGATCAGTGCGTCGAACAGGCGGCTCAGCACCTCGTCGATCCAGCGCGGCGCGACAGCCGCAAGCAGTCCGAAGAATATGCCGATACCGCTTGCGAGCAGCGTGGCGGCGAGCGCGAGGCCCACGGTGTACTGCGTGCCGTAGAGCACGCGGCTCAGCATGTCGCGACCCAGGAAATCGGTGCCGAGCAGATGCGCCGCGCTATACGAGCCGAAGATTTCCGTGGAGGTGATCGCGCCGCCCTTGTACGGCGCGACGAGCGGCCCGATGAAGGCCACGCCGAGCCAGAACACGACGATCGCCAGGCCGATCAGGCCGAGCACCGAGAGGCGCCCGACCATGCGGCGCAGCGGCGAGCGCGGCGGCGTGGGCACGTCGCCCGGCACGTCCTTGACGGCGTCGGCGGCGGCCCGCTCCTCGCTCTCGCTCGTCGCGTAGAGCACGGTCGCGGCATGGGAAGTGGCGGGTCGGTTCATCGTTGACGCAGCCTCGGGTTGGATACGATTTGACACAGGTCCGCGATCAGCACGAGCACCAGATACGCGGCGCAAAACACCATCACGCAGCCCTGCACGAGCGGGAGATCGCGGTTCGTCACGGCGTCGACCATCAGGCTCGCGAGGCCCGGATAGTTGAAGATCGACTCCACGATCACCACGCCGCCGAAGAGATACGAGAGGCTCAGCGCGACGGCATTGGCGATCGGCCCGATCGTGTTCGGCAGCACGTGGCGTAACACGACGCGAGCGGGCGACGCTCCTTTGAGGCGCGCCATTTCCACATAGGGCGCGCTCAACTGGTCGATCACGGCGGCGCGCGTCATGCGCGCCATCTGCGCGACGATCACGCAGCACAGCGTCATGACCGGCATCGCGTAGATGCGCAACAGCGTGCCGAACGAGTCCACCTCCGAGAGGTACGAGAGCGCGGGCAGCCAGCGCAGTTTCACCGCGAAGATCAGCACGGCGATGGTGGCGACCAGAAATTCGGGCACGGCCACGGCGGACAGCGTGAGCACGTTGAGCACGCGATCGAGCAGCGAGCCGCGGAACACGGCGGAAAAGATGCCGATGGCGAGCGCGAGCGGCACCGAAACGAGCGTGGTGAGCCCCGCGAGCACGAGCGAATTCGGCAGGCGCGTGGCGATCAGCTCGCTCACTGGCTGGTTGTTCGACACCGAGGTGCCGAAGTTGCCGGTCACGGCCTGCAGCAACCAGTGGACATAGCGCGTGAGCGCGGGCTGGTCGAGGCCGAACTGGTGCCGCAGCGCGGCCACCTGCTCGGGCGTGGCCGCCTGACCGAGGGCCTGCTGCGCGGCGTCGCCGGGCAAGAGGCCCGTGAGACCGAACACGATTGCCGAGACGATCAGCAACGTGAGCAGTGCGAGACCGAGACGCGCGGCAATGAGACGTTGCGCGTGAGCTTTCATCGGATGTCGCCTCCCTGAACATCATGAAGCGGGGAATCGGTGGCCGGGGGCCCATCCAGGCGCACACCGGCCGCACACATCACACCTCGAACTACGCCTCGAGCCAGACGTTCTCGGCGAACTTGAAGCCCATCAGTCCGGCAATCGGAATCGAACCGAGGCCCTTGAGCTTCGTCGTGTGCGCGTCGAGCGAGCTCAGGAACAGCGGAATGCCGATGCCGCCGTCGCTGTGCACGAGCACTTGCATGTCGCCATAGATCTTCTTGCGCTTCTCTTCGTCCGGCTCGCCGCGCGCGGCCAGCAGCATCTGGTCGAACTTCGGGTCCTTCCAGTTCGCTTCATTCCACGGCGCATCCGACTTGAAAAACTGCGTGAAGATCACATCGGCGCTCGGGCGCGCGTTGATGTTGCCGAAGGTCAGCGGGTGCTTCATCCAGTGGTTCGACCAGTAGCCGTCGCCGGGCGTGCGCACCACCTGCAGGTTCAGGCCCGCCTGCGGCGCGACCTGCTGCAGCAGCATCGCCATTTCGACCGAGCCGTCCGCGGCCGGGGAGGCATAGATCTGCAGCGGCGTGCTGCCGAGCTTTGCCTTCTGGAAGTAGAACCTGGCCTTCTGCGGATCGAAGGCGCGCTCCGGCAGGCCGGCAAAGTAGTACTTGTTGGTCGGATCGATCGGCTGGTCGTTGCCGATCGCGCCATAGCCGAGGAACACGGCGTTGCGGATCTGCTCGCGGTCGAACAGGTGCATCATGCCGCGGCGGAAGTCGGCATTGCCCGTGACGCCGCCTTCGTCGCGCATGATGAGGTCGGTGTACTGGCCCGTCTTCGTCTCCTTCACCGCGAAGCCCGGAGTGCCCTTGACGCGCGAGGTCGAGCGCGGGCTCACCTGGTTGATGAGCTGCACGTCGCCCGAGAGCAGCGCGTTCACGCGCGCCGACTCGTCGCCGATGCCGACCAGTTCGATCTCGTCCAGATGCGGCAGGCCCGGCTTCCAGTAGCGCTCGTTGCGCACGACCACCGTGCGCACGCCCGGCGAGAACTCCTTGAGCTTGAACGGGCCGGTGCCCACGGCCGTCTTGAAGTCGTTCGTGCCGTCCTTGATGATCATGAAATGCGAGTCGGCGAGGATCACGGGCAGGTCGGCGTTCGCGCCCGAGAGCGTGATCGTCACTTCGTTCGGGCCCGTGGCCTTCACGTCCTGGAACTGATCCGCGAGCGTCTTCACCTTCGAGCCCACCGCGGCGTCCTTGTGGCGCATGAGCGAGTACACCACGTCGGCGGGCGCGAGCGTCTTGCCGTCATGGAACTGCACGCCGCTGCGCAGCTTCACGACCCACACCGTCGCGTCCTTCGTTTCGAGCGACTGCGCGAGCGCCATTTGCGCGCCGAGGTGCGAGTCGTACTCGGTCAGGCCGTTGTACAGCATATTTGCGCGCACATAGTCGGTGGACACCGACTCCTTCGCGGGATCGAGCGTGTCCGACGCGGAAGACGACTGCGTCGCCACGCGGATCTTGCCGCCCTGCTTCGGCTTCTCCTGTGCGAGGGCGGCGCCGCTCGCGGCGAGCAGGCCCGCGCCCGTCATCGACATCATGCCCCCCGCGACCATCGCGCGAAGGAGGTCGCGGCGCGAGGCGCCGCGCTTCGTCAGTTCATCGAGCCGCACGCCCGGGTGAGCCATGTCTTCAAGCGATTTGTCGGTGCTCATGAAACTTCTCCGCGTCTGATGTGGGGGGCCGCAGCTCGACGTATCGAGGCTGTGTGTTGTGAAAAACAGCGTCAGTAAAAAGCGTCTTTGATCTGGTAGTACGCGCCGACGAGCGGCAAAAACCACGGCTTGCCCGTGTGGCCCGGAATGGCGGGCCACGCGAAATCGCGCCACGGATTCGCACACGGGTTGCCGCTCATCACCTCGGCCATCACCTGGCCCATGTGCGTCGACATCTGCGTGCCGTGACCGCTGTAGCCCATCGAGAACCACACGCCTTCGTGCTGACCCGCGCGCGGCAGGCGGTCCGCGGTGATATCGACGAGCCCGCCCCAGCAGTAATCGATCCGCACCCTCGCGAGCGCCGGAAAGAGCTGCGCGAGCGTGCGCTGGAGGATGCGCCCGCTCCTGGTATCGGACGGCCGCTCCGACGCCGTGAAACGCGCCCGGCCGCCGAACAGCAGGCGCGAATCC
>NZ_JBFRCN010000077.1:0-27688 GCF_040965835.1 Paraburkholderia sp. BR10872 | reverse complement strand
CGCTGTGCGTGTCGGTGGACCTCGAGACGCTGCCTTCGGTGCTCGACATCGCGAGCCGTTACGAGAACGTCTACGCGTCGGTCGGTGTGCATCCCGACCACGAGCACATGCGCGAGCCGACCGTGGCCGAGCTGGTCGAACTGGCTGCGCACCCGAAAGTGGTGGCGATCGGTGAAACGGGGCTCGATTACTATCGCCTGGGCGAGCGCACGATCGCCGACATGGAATGGCAGCGCGAGCGCTTTCGCACGCACATTCGCGCGGCGCACGCCACGGGCAAGCCGCTCATCGTCCATACGCGAGCCGCTTCGGACGACACCCTGCGCATCATGGAAGAGGAGCGCGCGGGCGAACCGGGTGGCGTAATGCATTGCTTCACGGAGCCGTGGGCGATTGCCGAGCGCGCACTCGCGCAGAATTTTTACATCTCGCTTTCGGGCATCGTGACGTTCAAGAGCGCGACCGATGTGCAGGAAGTGTCGCGCCGTGTGCCGATCGAGCGTCTTTTGATCGAAACCGATTCGCCGTACCTCGCGCCGGTGCCGTTTCGTGGCAAACCCAATGAACCTGCGTACGTGAGCCATGTCGGAAGATTCATTGCGCAGCAACGCGGATTGCCGGACGCCGAACTTGGCGCTGTCACCACGCAGAACTTTTTCCGGCTCTTCAAGATCCAGCCGCAGGCCTGAATCGCGAACCGCGTGCTGTCAATGATTTTAAATATCAACGAGATAGCAGATAACGTTAAGGCTTGACATGAACTCGAAACCGCTTCCGCACGCCGCCAACCCTGTCCGCCGTACTGCCGCCGCGCTCGTGCTCGGCGTCGCCGCCACCCTGTTCGGCGCCGCGGCGCATGCCGCTCCGATCGACTCGCTCATCAAGAGCGTCAAGTTCGACGACGACAAGGGCGTGCAAAAGGCGCTCGCTCAAGGCATGGACCCGAATGCCACCGACGACCAGGGCATGCCGCTCCTCGTGCTGGCCGCGCGCGAGAAGTCCGACAAGGTCGGGGCCGTGCTGCTCGACAACCCGAAGACGAACATCGCCGCTGAAGACCGCGCAGGCGAAAACGCGCTGATGCTCGCCGCGCTCAACGGCGACGTGGACTTCGTGAAGCTCCTCATTACCAAGGGTGCCGAGGTCAACAAGAAGGGCTGGACGCCGCTGCACTACGCCGCCGCGAACGGCAACGACGACGTCGCGAAGCTCCTGATCGGCTATTCGGCCGACGTCAACGCGCTGTCGCCCAACGGCACGACGCCGCTCATGATGGCCGCACGCGGCGACCATCTCACGACGCTCCAGATGCTGCTCGAGCACGGCGCGACGCTTGGCGCGAAGAACCAGATCGGCATGACGGCGCTCGATTTCGCGCGCCAGTACAAGGCGCCGGATGCGATCAAGGACCTCACGGCGCGCATGACGCAGGCTGGCCTCTCCACGGCGAGCCCGGCAGCGCCGCAAAACAGTGCAAAATAATGGGGTAAGACGGCCGCACTGCACCAACGCGGCCGCCCGGCGGCGCTCGATGCGCCGCTCCCCATGACAACTCAAGGAGAACCATGCTGCGGGTTCTGATCTGTGCGGGCGCGATGGCGTTGCCGCTCTCCGCTTTCGCATTCACGGCAAGCGACCTCAACCGGCTCTGCACGAAGACCGACGTGGCTTCGCGCAGTGCATGCGCTGCCTATATCGAAGGTGCCGCGGACGGCATCTTCAACACCATCGACGCCATCGGCGGCACTACCGGGCCGCGCGTGGGTCAATACTTCTGCCTGCCGCCCGATGCGCGCTCGGCGCAACTCACCGACGCGGTGCGCAAGTACATCGCCGACAACCCGAACGTGGCCGGCTACAACGCCAGTACTGCCATTTCGCTCGGGCTGGGCAAGGCGTTTCCCTGCAAGACCGGCAACGGGAGTTGAAGCCGGCCGGTTCGAGTCGTAATCCGTAGTCCGTAGTTAGATATAGCTGCAAACACGGCGCGGCACCGACCGCCGCCGCGCCGTTCATCATCGAGGCCGCAGCGGGGCCAGCGTTCACCCTCGCCGAGGCCGTCCGCGGGCCTGCGCCCGTGCCGTTTCCAAGAGTCGCCCTTTGCTCAGGATGCTCAGGAGGAACTGGCCGCAGATGCCGACACTCGACGATCTCTCCCATTTCACCGACGCGCCGCTGCACGACTGGCTCGGCACGTTGCTCGTGAGCGCGCTCGCGCTCGTTTTCGCGTTCGGCCTGCACTGGGTCGGCGGCCGCGTCTTGCTGCGCATCGCGCGCCCGTATCCGCGGGTCAGCGTGTTCCTGCGCTATATCCGCAAACCGGCGCTCGTCGTGCTCGCGATCCTCGCGATCGAATTCGTCTGGTGGCAGGCGCCCGACACGCTCCGGCACATCAGCGGCCTGCGCGAGCTGTGCGCGTTCGCGCTGATCGCCGCGATCACCTGGCTTTCGGTGCGCTGCGCGGCGGCGATCGGCGAGGCCATCATCGCCGCCCATCCGCTCGACATCGCCGACAACCTCCAGGCCCGCCGCATCCACACCCAGGCCCGCGTGCTCGCGCGTACGGTGATGGTGCTGATCATCATCGTGGGCGTGGGCGCGGCGCTCATGACCTTCCCGAACGTGAGGCAGATCGGCGCGAGCCTGCTGGCTTCGGCCGGGGTTGCCGGTCTCGTCGCCGGTATCGCGGCACGCCCCGTGCTAGGGAATCTGATTGCCGGTTTGCAGATCGCGCTCTCGCAGCCGATCCGGCTCGACGACGTGGTCGTGATCCAGGGCGAGTGGGGGCGCATCGAGGAAATTACCGGCACCTATGTTTCGGTGCGGATCTGGGACCAGCGGCGGCTCATCGTGCCGCTGCAATGGTTCATCGAGAATCCGTTCGCGAACTGGACGCGCAGCAGCTCGCAGATCATCGGCACGGTGTTTCTGTGGCTCGACTACCGCATGCCGCTCGCGCCGCTGCGCGAGGCGCTCGCGCGCATCGTCGACGGTGCGCCCGAATGGGACCGCCGTGTGCAGGTTTTACAGGTCACCGACGCCAACGAGCGCGCGATGCAGGTGCGCGTGCTGGTGAGTTCGCGCGACTCCGGCCTGAACTTCGATTTGCGCTGCCGCGTGCGCGAAGGGCTGCTCGATTTCGTCAACGAGCACTATCCGCAGTTCCTGCCGCGTGCGCGCGCTGAAGTTTCGGCGGAGCTCGAAAGCAGCACCGGGGAACTGCCGTCCTTCGTGCGCCGCCCCGCGCGGCAGGCGGCGGCGAGCACGGCGGCCCATACGGAGGCGGATCCCGTGACGGGCACGCGCGTGCCGGGAGACGGCGAGGAGCTGGAGACGCACCGCCCGGCGCGGCCGGCATCCGAAGCGGCTAAGGGGGCCGAGGCAGCGCAAGCCACCGACGCCCGCGAGCCGGCGACCGAAAGCCGCCGCGATAATGGTGGATAACCGCTGTCAGCGGTCGAGAGGGAAAGGAGGAGGAACAGCAAGATGGGCAGACTGATAGTCGTCTCGAACCGCGTGGCGACGCCGACGGAGACCAAGGGCTCGGCAGGCGGCCTCGCGGTCGGCGTATTCGGCGCGCTGAAGGACGCGGGCGGCGTGTGGTTCGGCTGGAGCGGCGACGTGGTGAGCGAGACGGTGGCGAACGCGGGGCCGACGCTCGTCGAAGAAGGCCACGTCACCTTTGCGACCGTCGGCCTCACGCGCAAGGACTACGATCAGTACTACCGCGGATTCTCGAACGCCACGCTCTGGCCGGTGTTCCACTACCGCAACGACCTCGCGCGCTACGAGCGCGACGAATACGCGGGCTATCGCCGCGTGAACGCGTGGCTCGCGCACAAGCTCATGAAGCTGATCCACCCGGACGACAACATCTGGGTGCACGACTACCACCTGATTCCGTTCGCCGAGGCGCTGCGCTCGGAAGGCGTGCGCAACCGCATCGGCTTCTTCCTGCATATTCCGTTTCCATCGCCGCAGGTGCTGCAGACCATTCCGCCGCACGACGAACTCGTCAGGTCGCTGTGCTGTTACGACCTGCTGGGCTTCCAGACGCAGAACGACCAGCAGGCTTTCCACGACTACATCGCGCGCGAGGCGCGCGGCAAGGTTCGCGAGCGCGCAGAGAATCCGGAGCACGGCGAGGTCGAGGCGTATGGCCGCAAGCTGCGCACGGGGGTCTACCGCATCGGCGTGTTTCCGGACGAGATCGCCGAGCAGGCCGCGCGCTACGAAAGCCGCCAGCACGTGCTCGACCTCAAGCAGAGTCTCGAAGGGCGCAAGCTCATCATGAGCGTGGACCGGCTCGACTATTCGAAGGGGCTTGTCGAGCGTTTCCATGCGTTCGAGCAGTTGCTGGAAACGTCGCCCGAATGGCGCGGCAAGGTCACGCTCGTGCAGATCGCGCCGCCCACACGCTCGGATGTCGCGAGCTACAAGGTGATACGCGAGGAACTGGAGCGGGAAGCCGGGCGCATCAACGGCCGCTACTCTGGCCTGGATTACACGCCGATCCGCTATCTGAGCCAGCAGTACGACCGCTGGAAACTAATGTCGCTCTTTCGCGAGTCGCAGATCGGCTATGTGACGCCGCTGCACGACGGCATGAATCTCGTCGCCAAGGAATACGTGGCCGCGCAGAATCCCGGCGATCCGGGCGTGCTCGTGCTGTCGATCTTCGCAGGCGCGGCGGCCGAACTCACGGGCGCATTGCTCGTGAATCCTCATGATGCGACCGGTATGTCGGAAGCGCTGGAACGCGCGCTCTCGATGCCGCTCGAAGAGCGCCAGGCGCGCTACCAGACCAACATGGAGGCGCTCAGACGCAACGACCTCGGCGTGTGGCGAGACACCTTCCTGCGCGACCTCGCGGCGGTGCCCCAGCCGCGCTGAACGATACGGGGCACAGGCGGTTCGCGCGCCGGCACGATTGCGTATGATGCGTGGCTGATCCACGCATCCGCAGTGCGACTGCCATGCCACCCCGCGCACCTTCATGCTGACTACGCTCGCCATCGCCAACTACCGCTCGCTGCGCGAGCTCATCGTGCCGCTCGGTGCGCTCAACGTCGTGACCGGTCCGAACGGCAGTGGCAAGTCGAATCTCTATCGCGCGTTGCGTCTGCTCGCGCTCACCGCCCGCGGCGGCGTGATCCCGTCGCTGGCGCGCGAGGGCGGCCTGCAATCCACGCTGTGGGCGGGCCCCGAGCGCTTCTCGCGCGCCGTCACCGCTGGGGAATACGCGGTGCAGGGCACGGTACGCAAGGATGCGGTGAGCCTGCGCCTGGGCTTCGCGGGCGACGCCTTCGGTTACGCGATCGATCTGGGATTGCCGCTGCCTTCGTCCACTTCGCAGTTTTCGCTCGACCCGGTGATCAAGCGCGAGTGCATCTGGAGCGGGCCGATCCTGCGGCCCTCGGCGTTGCTCGTGGATCGCCAGGGGCCGATGATCCGCATCCGCGACGCCGCGGGCGAATGGACGACGCTCGCGCAGCCCGTGGCGAGCTTCGACAGCATGATGACCGAGTACGCCGACCCGCGCAGCGCACCCGAAATGATCGCCGTGCGCGAGCAGATTCGCTCGTGGCGTTTCTACGACCACTTCCGCACCGACGAGCACGCGAGCGCGCGCCAGGTGCAGATCGGCACGCATTCGCCGGTGCTCGCCGACGACGGCGCCAACCTCGCCGCCGCGCTGCAGACGATCCGCGAGATCGGCGACGGCGAGGCGCTCGATACCGCCATCGGCGACGCCTTTCCGGGCGCGCGCGTCGAAGTCGTGAATCACGAAGGGCGCTTCGAGGTAGCGCTGCGCCAGGAGGGGCTATTGCGGTCGCTGCGTGGCGCGGAGCTCTCGGACGGCACCTTGCGCTATCTGCTGCTCGCGGCGGCGCTGCTGAGCCCGCGGCCGCCGGGCCTGCTGGTGCTCGACGAGCCCGAGACGAGCCTGCATCCGGACCTGCTGCCGTCGCTCGCGCGGCTCATCGCGCGGGCGTCGCGGCACTCGCAGGTCATCGTCGTTTCGCACGCGGCGCGGCTCGTGGCGGCGCTGGAGCGCGAGGCCGGCAGCCAGTCGGTCGTGCTCGAACGGCGCCTCGGCGCAACCGGGTTCGGCGACCCCCATACGCTCGACGTGCCGGCCTGGAAATGGCCCGCCAGATAGGCCGGTAGGGAAAACGCAGGGGTTGTTTCGGCATGTAACACCGTATAGAAATTGAAAGACTGGCGGCGCGCGAGCCCGGCTTGCCGAATAATGGGACAACTGCTGCGTCGCCGATGGCCGCCCGGACCTGGCTTAGAATGACCGGCACCGCAAGAACGGGCAACGCGGCCCCGTTTCCTGGAGACACACGATGAGAATTGCGCAGATCGCCCCGCTGACCGAATCGGTCCCGCCGAAGCTCTATGGCGGCACCGAGCGCGCCGTGTCGTATATCACTGAAGCGCTGGTCGAACTCGGGCACGACGTCACGCTGTTCGCGAGCGGCGATTCGCTCACGAGCGCGAAGCTCGAGCCCGTGTGGCCTCGAGCGCTGCGGCTCGACCCCGGCATCCGCGACCGTATCGCACCGCACATGCTCCTCATGGAAATGGTGCGCCGCCAGGCCGACCAGTTCGACGTGTTGCATTTCCATATGGACTACTACTCGTTTTCGGTGTTCAAGCGCCAGGAAACGCCGTTCGTGACGACGCTGCACGGCCGTCTCGACCTGCCCGAGCAGCAGCCCGTCTTCGATACGTTCAACACCGCGCCCGTCATCTCGATCTCCAATGCACAGCGCCAGCCGATGCCGCAAGCGCGCTGGCTGCGCACGGTCTACCACGGCCTGCCCGAGACGCTCTACACGCCGCAGCCTGTGGAGCAGCGCTATCTTGCGTTTCTCGGCCGTATTTCGCCGGAAAAACGCGTCGACACGGCGATACGCATTGCCGGGCGCTGCGGGCTGCTCATCCGGATCGCCGCGAAGGTCGACGAAGCCGACCGCGAGTATTTCGAGCGCGACATCAAGCCGTTGCTAGCGCTGCCGCACGTCGAGTACGTGGGCGAGATCAACGACAGCCAGAAGGCCGAATTCCTCTCCGGCGCCCATGCGCTGCTGTTCCCGATCGACTGGCCGGAGCCGTTTGGCCTCGTGATGATCGAGGCGATGGCGTGCGGCACGCCCGTGATCGCGTTCAATCGCGGCGCCGTACCGGAGGTGGTGGAAGAGGGCGTGACGGGCTTTATCGTCGAGGACGAGATCGGCGCCGTGGCGGCGGTGAACCGCATCGCGCGCGTTCCGCGCGCCGGCGTGCGGCGCCGCTTCGAAGAGCGTTTCACCTCGCACCGCATGGCGCAGGAGTACGTGCAGGCGTACGAGGCGGTGATTCGCGCGAACAAGCGTTCGCGCTTCAAGGTGATCGATACGTCCGCGAGCTGAGCGCACGGACGTCCGCGGGGCGCCTAGAGCTCGAGTTTCGTGATCTTCGTGCCGCCGAGCGAGAGGTCGCCGATCAGCCCGCTGTTGGTGAGCACGAAGACCTGCACGGGCTGGGTGGCCGTGGTGGTGTCGATCGAGCCGTTCGCGCCGACCTTCACGAGCGCGACCGACGCGTCGCCGCCTGCCGACCAGCCGCTCGAATTGCGGAATTTCGCCAGCGCGTCTTCCGTCATGAAGAGATAGATGACGGACTTCGACTGCACGCCGAGCGTTGCGCCAACCGACGCCGACGACGTGCTGTAAAAGCCAACCGTGCTGCCCCCCACGCGCAGCGCGCCGTCGCCGTGTTCGCCGCCGACGCCGATGCCCGCCTGGATCACGCGCGGAAACACCAGAATGCCGCGAGCCTTGCCGACCAGTTCGCGCGAGCCCGGCACCGTCTGATAGAGGCGCGACAGGGTGGCGTCGACGTCGGAGTTGATCGAGTCGGCGCGCGACGCATTGGTCGCGGGGCTGGGGGCCTGGCTGCCGGTGGTGGTACAGCCCGAGAGTGTCGCGACGCCGACGGCGATTGCGACAGAAGCCTTCAAAAGCATGCGAGATGCGTTCATCTTGTTCTCCGTTCTAGTTGCCGGGCGCCGCGATGTCACAGCGTCCCGTCGTTATACCCGAACGTCCCGACCCGCTCTTTGAGGCTGCGCAGCACACACGCTGTGCGCTGGGGCATGCACGAAACGCGCTAGCGCTCCGGCACGGGCTTGGCCGTGGGCCGACGCAAGGCGCGCTTCACGCCGCCGATGAGCACGCCGATCGCGAGCAGCACCGCAGCGGGCACGACCCAGTAGCCGACAAACGCGTGCCACAGGTAGCCCGCAAGCGTCGTGCGCCGCACGGCGTATTCGTCGCGCGCTTCCTGCTGGCGCTGCGCGTTCGCCGCGAGCACCGCGGCGGGGCAGCCGGCTGCACGCGCGGTTTCGGGCGTGCCGTGGCAGCGCAGCGGGGCGCCGGCGTCGCGCTCGGCGTCGGTGAAGGTCCAGGAGGTCAGCGCGCGCTGCAGATCCGCGCGGTTATACGCCATCTCGTCCTGAACCTCGCGCACTGCGACGATCATCACCGGCACGAGCCAGAAGGTGATCACCATGAGCCAGCGGCGAAACCAGCGGTTCTTGTGTCTCCATGCCATCTGCGCCTCCGTTCGATGCCATTGGCATCAACGTCAACGCGGCAGCCCGATGGCTAATGTGTGATTTCGCGGGGAGGGGCCGCCGCTGCAGCCATCATAGGAGAAAAACGGCACGTCCGAATGCGGGTCATGACGCAAATCCGCGCAAACCTGCACGATTTCGCATCCGTCGACGACGATTCGCACAACCGAAGACACTGGCGCTGCAACGCACAAAAACAGCGCATAAAAAAACGCGCCGCAGCAAAGGCTGCGGCGCGCGGATCCTGCGAGCGCAAACGGGTGCGGGAGCGTTCCCGAACCCGCTTCGCTCAGCTCTTCGTCGAGAGGCAGGTCTTCATGAATGCCTTGCGGTCGTCGCCCTTCTTGTCGCCGGCCTGGGCGTTGCACGCCTTCATGCGCTCTTGCTGGGTCATCGTCGGAGCCGGAGCGCCGGCAGTCGAAAGGCACTGCTTCATGAATGCCTTGCGGTCGTCGCCTTTCTTGTCGCCGGCCTGGGCGTTGCATGCCTTCATCTTGTTCTGCTGGCTGTTCGCCGCCGGCGCGGAAGCGGGTGCGGCGGTCTGTGCGAACGCCGGCGCGGCCAGCACGCCGCCCAGCACGATTGCAGCAATGACGGATTGCATCTTCATCGTTCACTCCCTTGACTTTGGACGTTCTCAGTTGACGTGCGGCCAGCCGTAAAGGCCGGTGCGCCTCGCGCGCGCCGCCATTATGGCAAAGCTGCCATTAAAACGACGTAGCGATGTGTTCGGTTGACGCGCGCGCTGCTGCACAATGTTCGCTATCGGCCGTCGACCCAGTCCGGCGTGGCCGCAACGACACGGAGAACGCGCATGCATTACCTCTTGATGTACGAACTCGCAGACGACTACCTCGAACGCCGCCCCGAACACCGCAGTGCGCATCTGAAGCTGGCATGGGCGGCCGTCGAACGCGGCGAGTTGCTCCTGGCGGGTGCGGTTGCCGATCCCGTCGACAACGCGCTGCTGCTTTTCCAGGGTGACAGTCAGGCCGCGGCCGAAGCGTTCGCGCGCGCCGACCCGTACGTGCTTTCGGGGCTCGTGAAGCATTGGCGCGTGCGGCCCTGGCAAACGGTGGTGGGCGAAGCGGCGTCGAATCCGGTGAAATAAGGCGCAAGTGCAGCGGCGGCGCAACCCGCGCGGCTTAGCTCTGCGCGTCGCCGCGCGCGTCGTTCGCCGCAGCTTGAGCCAACAACTCGCGCACGGTGTCGTCGCTGACCTGATCGAAGTCGAGATAGAACTGGCCGACGCTGTAGAACGCCTCGGGCATGCGCGCACAGACGAATTCGTCCACCGTCCTGCCGAGCCGGTCCCGCGAGCCCGAGGGCGCGACCGGCAGCGCTGCGACGATGCGCGCGGGGCCAAGCGTGGCGAGCGCGAGCGCCGCTGCCTTCAGCGACGCGCCCGTGGCCATGCCGTCGTCGACGATGACCGCTACACGGCCCGCCACCGCAAGCGGAGCACGCTCGCCGCGATAGCGCGCCTCGCGCCGGCCAAGCTCGATGCGTGCGAGCGCCATGGCGCTCTGCAACTGGGCCTCGCTCACGCCGGCGCTGCGTACGAGCGCACTGTCCACGTACTGCGCGCCGTTCGACGACAGCGCGCCCATGGCGAGTTCCGGCTGCCAGGGCAGGCCAAGCTTGCACACGGGCAAGACATCGAGCGGCACCTGCAGCGCCTTCGCGACTTCATAGGCTACGGGCACGCCGCCGCGCGGGAGCGCGAGCACGATGACGTCGCGTCTGCCCGCGTAGGCCGAGAGCGGGCCGGCGAGCGAACGGCCCGCCTCGCGGCGATCGGTAAAGGGGCGTTCCATGAAGAGGTCCTCCCATTTCGTTGCAGGCAAACTGGCCAAGGGCCGCGCAACGATGCGTTCAGTTTGCCACTCGCGGCCACACGCTGCTGGTAAAAAGGGCACCTCGCCGGCTTCCACGATGCGGCGCGCAATGCGAGCGGTCGTGCATGCCACTGCCCGCGCGATCCATTGCGGGGCGGCGCTCATTTGCATACGCGGATTTCTCGTTTGGCGCGGGCGTATCGCCTCGCTACGATGAAGTCGATCCCGCCACCGACGAGGTCTTGCCATGTCCGAATCCGCCTCCTTCAAGCCGCGCGTCGTCGAACCGGTCGTGCCCGATGCCCCCGACGGCCTCGGGCTCGCCGTCGAGCTGTGGCTCGCGCGCCCGGTCGACGGCATCGCGGGCCGGGCGCTGCGGATTCACCTGCGCCACGGCGCGCGCATGGAGCAGGCCGAAACGCTGCGCGATCTGCTCCATGCCGTCGGCACCGCTATCGTGGTGTCCTGACGGCCCTCCCGTCGCTCAATCGAGCGGAATGGCAAAGAGCGCGTCGAGCAGATTCGACGATGTCGTGTCGGCGAGGCGCGTAAGCGATTCGACCATGCGCACCTGGCAGTCCACGAGTGGCAGCATGCGAATGCGCCGCGACTCGCCAAATTCCGCATGCGCGATCACACCCACGCCCACGCCCTGCGCAATGGCCGTTTGCAAGGCCTCGCGGCCACCCACGTAGAGCACGGGCTGGACCTGCAGTCCTTTGCGCACGAGTTCGGCTTCGAGCAACTGCTGCGTGACCGAATGCGTTTCGCGAAACACCATGGGCTCGCGCACGAGTTCCTCGTACGTCATGCGGCGCTTTTTCGCGGCGGGGCTTTCGGCGGGCACGACCGCGACCAGCGGTTCCTCGCGCAGCACGCGGGCCTGCAGCCGGCTGTGAACCTGACGCGCGGCCGTGATCGCGGCGTCGGCTTCGCTCGCGAGGACGCGGCGCATGCATTCCGTCGCGTTCGCGATCGAGAGCTTGATCACCACCCCCGGATAGCGCCGCCTGAACGCGCCGATCAGCTTGATGGCGAGGTCGGGCGCGTCGGCGGCGAGGGCGAGTTCGCCCGATTCGAGCGCGCCTGCCGCTTCGAGAAGCCGCCGCGCGTCGCGCTCACACCCCACCATCTGACGCGTCACCGCGAAGAGTCGTCGCCCGAGTTCGGTGAGTTCCACACCGCGAGGGCCGCGTTCGAAGAGTTTGACCCCGAAATCCTGTTCGAGCCGCCGCACATGGTCCGATACGGCCGGCTGCGTGAGCGAGAGCGCCTGCGCGGCGCGTGAGAACCCGCCGTGTTCGGCGACCGCGTGAAAAGCCCGCAATTGCGCGTATTGCATGTCGAAACACTCCGGCGACAGGAGAAAAACTGGATAAGTTCAACTTATATCGACATCGATTATATCGATTTTACCGATGGATGGCGCTGCGCTAACGTGTCGGGATCGACTGTCCCGACGCCCACTGGAGCCCGCATGACCACCCCCGCCGAGCCGTATCTCCTGACCCCCGGACCGCTTACGACCGCAGCCTCGACCAAGGCCGCGATGCAGCGCGACTGGGGCTCGTGGGACGCCGACTTCCGAGCCATGACCGCGCAATTACGCGCCGCGCTGCTGCAGATCGCGGGCGACGAGCAGGGTGAATACGACTGCGTGCCGTTGCAGGGCAGCGGCAGCTATTGCGTCGAGGCGATGCTCGGCAGTTTCGTGCCGCGCAATGGCCACGCGCTCGTGCTCGCCAACGGCGCGTATGGCAAGCGTATCGCCACGACGCTGCGCTACCTGGGTCGCGAGCACACCGTGCACGACACCGGCGACTACCTGCCGCCGCGCGCCAAAGACGTCGAACAGCTGCTGATCGCGAACCCGGACATCACGCATGTCGTCGTCGTGCACTGCGAAACCAGCTCGGGCATTCTGAACCCGATCGAGGAGATCGCGGCCGTGACGGCCCGCCAGGGGCGGCGCCTTCTGGTCGACTCGATGAGCGCGTTCGGCGCGGTGCCGCTCGACGTGCGCACGCTGCCTTGCGACGCGTTCGTCTCCTCGGCCAACAAGTGCATCGAGGGCGTGCCGGGCTTCGGGTTCGTGATCGCAAAGAAGGAAGTCCTGAACAACGCAAAGGGCGTGAGCCACTCGCTCGCGCTCGATATCTACGACCAGTGGGACGTCATGAACCGCACCGGCCAGTGGCGCTTCACGCCGCCCACGCACGCGGTGGCCGCGTTCATTGAGGCGCTGCGTCTGCACGCGCTCGAAGGTGGTCAGCCGGGGCGCCTTGCACGCTATGCGCGCAATCGCGACGTGCTCGTCGAGGGCATGCGCGGGCTCGGTTTCGAGCCGCTGCTGACCGAAGCCTGGCGCTCGCCCATCATCGTCACGTTCTTTTCGCCGGCCGATCCCGCATTCGACTTCGCGCGCTTCTACGAACTGATGAAGGCGCAGGGTTTCATCATCTATCCGGGCAAGCTGACGAGCGTGGAGAGCTTTCGCGTCGGCTGCATCGGCGCACTCGACGAGACCGTCATGCGCCGCGTCGTGGCCGCGTGCGGCGAAGCGCTGCGCACGCTCGGCGTGGCAAGCGCTGCGCCCGCGCCGGTCGACCTCGGCGCACGCGAAGCGCTCGCCGCGTAATACGCACAGATCGTCAAGACTCCACATCATCGATTTTTTAGCAGGACGCATGCAATGAAACACGTCAAGGCAGTAATTTTCGACTGGGCGGGCACCGTGGTCGACTACGGTTCGCGCGCGCCGATGGGCGCGTTCGTCGAGACCTTCGAGCAGTTCGGCGTGCCGATCACGATCGACGAGGCGCGCGGGCCGATGGGCATGGCCAAGCGTCCGCACATCGCGGCGCTGATGGCGCTGCCGCGCGTCGCGGCGGCGTGGGAAGCGCACTACGGCCACGCGCCTGGCGAAGCCGATATCGACGCCGTGTACGACGTCTTCGTGCCAAAGAACGTCGCCGTGGCCGCGCAGTACAGCGACGTGATTCCGGGCGTGGCGGCCGTGACCGCCGCGCTGCGTGCCGACGGCGTACGCATCGGCTCGACCACGGGCTACACGCGCGAAATCATCGACCAGATCGTGCCGGGCGCGAAGGCTCAGGGTTTCGATCCGGACAGCATCGTTTGCACGGGCGACACGCCCGAGGGCCGGCCGTCGCCATACATGATCTACCGCGCGCTGCCGCAGCTCGGCGTGTGGCTCGCGCGCGACGCGATCAAGGTGGACGACACCGAAGTCGGCATCGAGGAGGGCATCAACGGCGGGACGTGGGCGGTGGGTGTCGCGGTGAGCGGCAACGCGTTCGGCCTGACCGAGGAAGAAGTTCGCGCGCTCGCGCCCGAAGAATTCGCGCGCCGCCGCGCCGCGGCCGCGGAACGCCTGCGTGCGGCGGGCGCGCACTACGTGATCGACAGCGTCGCCGATCTGCCGCCCGTGGTGAACGAGATCGAAGCGCGGCTGGCCCGCGGCGAGCGGCCCTGAGGCGACCCGAAGGGAACTGAGGGGAACAGAGCGGTACGTTGCGAAGAACGCGCAGGCGGCCTCGCCGCCTGCGTTACCATGGGCGCCCCAGCCACTAGCCGCCGCCCATGAAGACGTTTGCGCTTTTCGTCGTGACCGCGCTCGCCGAGATCATCGGCTGCTATCTGCCTTATCGCTGGCTGCGCGAAGGCGCGAGTGGGTGGCTCCTCGTGCCCGCCGCTGCCTCTCTCGCGCTCTTCGCGTGGCTGCTCACGCTCCATCCCACGGCCGCCGGGCGCACCTATGCGGCCTACGGCGGCGTCTATGTCTGCGTGGCGATTCTCTGGCTCTGGGCTGTCGAGGCGATCAGGCCGAGCCCCTGGGACTGGGCCGGCATCGGCTTCACGCTGGCCGGCATGGCGCTCATCATGTTCCAGCCGCGCTGAGCGAATCCAGGCTCAGCCGAGCGTATTGACTTGCGGAAACTTGTCGCGGAAGGCCCGCGGCATCGGCACGACCTTTTTCGCTTCGTAGTCGAAGAACACGAGGCCCGATTTCGCGATGGCGATGAGCGCGCCATCGGCCGGCCGCGTGATGGACGAATGGCCCGAGGTGAAGGCCGCCCCGTCGCGCCGCTTGCGAGCCACCGGCTGAGCGCTGCCGCGCCATGGCGGCGCAAGCGCGCTAGCGCAGGCGCTCGGGTGGCGCTTCAGGCGGAGGATCGCCTTCCGGTACGGGCGGCGGCTCGCTGTCCGGTACCGGAGGAGGTGGCGGACGATGCGGATCGTCGGGCTCCTCGGTCGGCAGATGAGCCTCGGGGCCGCGGCCAACACGAGCGGCGGGCAGGAAATTCGAACGCATAGACCTCTCCGGGATACACGAAGCGTGCGCCAGATGGGGCGTCGCAGCCCCTCGGCCTCGCCGTCGCGCGAATCGATTTGCCCGGCTCGGCGCAAACGCCGTGCCCCGCAGGTCGCCGGGGCCTGCCGGGGCCGGTACGCGGGTTGCTGCTTATCAAGCCGGGACCGGCGCGGTCAGCTCGCTTCGACGGTGCGGGGTCCTGGCATCCGGGCTCGCAACGTACTGAAGGAGGACCGCTCACCATGCACACCCGACCGACGAAGGTTTTCGCGCCCGGCGCGCTCGCGCTGGCACTCGTCCTGGAAGGAGCAGCGGCGGGCGCGGCGCTCGCGCAGGACAACACCGGCGCGGATCGGCCGACCACGGCGCCCGCCACCGAGTCGAGCGGGGCGAAGGCCAACGGCGTGTACCCGGCGCCGACCCAGGGCGTCGAGAAGGGCGTGCCCGCCAGCAAGGGCGCACAGGCGACGCGAACGACACATTCCTCGAAACACAAACCGCATCACGCAAAAAAGCCGGCAAACGGCGCGGCGGGCGCGTCGGCCGCCGCGGGCGGCAGCGCTGCGAGGGAGTAAGACGATGTATGAAGATCGCGCCTTTCATTTTCCGCGCAAACTGCGCGAAAGCCGTCCGGCCCAACGCGAAAGCGGCGTCGAAACTTTCGTCCTCGCCGCGCACGGCTGGGTGCCGAACAACGCCCGGCTTCCCGTCATCGTCTATCGGCGCGCGCTGGCGCCAGGCGCCCATGACCTTGCACGGGCATTCAACGAACGCTTCGAGGCGAACGGCTGGCCGGTACAATGGCTCGACGGCGTATTCGACTATCACCATTTCCATTCCACGGCGCACGAGGTGCTGGGCGTGTTCGCCGGCACCGCCGAGCTGATTCTCGGCGGCCCGGGCGGGCGCGTGCTGCGCGTGCATGCCGGCGACGCGCTGCTGCTGCCGGCCGGCACCGGTCATTGCCTGCTGTCGCTCGCCGGCGGCTTTCGCGTAGCGGGCGGCTATCCGCGCGGGCAACAGTGGGACATCCGCCGCGACGCGCTGACGTCGGCGGAGTTGCGCGCCATGCAGGCGCTGCCGTATCCCGCAAGCGATCCCATTTACGGCGAACGGGGGCCGTTGATCGAGCATTGGCTCGCGCAGGCGTGAGCGCGCCAGGCACAGCGCTTGCCTTCAGGCGGTATTCGCCGTGCATTCGCACAAGGGATAGGGGGATACCATGACGACACAATCGAATCGCCCGCTGAATATGCGAGACCTGGCTTGTCGCCGCGCTTGTGCGCTCGTCGTCTCGTTCGGGTGCACGTTCGGCTGTGCGCTGGGCGTACCGTCTGCCGCGCTCGCGCAGGGCGCACCGCAATCGATCGCCGTGCAGCGCATGGCGACGGTGCAGTCTGGCACCGGATTTCGCGCCTCGAAGCTCGTGGGCTCAGACGTCTACGACAATAGCGGCAGCAAGATCGGCGCGATCGACGACATCGTGCTCGAGTCGCCTAACCAGGGTGCCTTCGCGATTCTCTCCGTGGGCGGCTTCCTCGGTCTGGGCAAGCATCTCGTGGCCGTGCCGTTCAACGACCTGCGCATCGACAGCAAGCAGATCGTGCTGCAGGCCGACAAGGACCAGCTGAAGGCCATGCCTGAGTTCAACTACGCGCACGAATGACGCGCTCGTAGGTGAGCGTGATTGCCGGAGGTCGAGACGGCCAGGGCCTGAGTCCAAAGTCCTATTGCGCGCTCCGCGTCCACCCACCATAGTGGATGGATGCCTCGTGTGAGGCCTCTGAAGCGGGGAGCGATTCAATGGCGAAGAAAGAGGAAGTCAAGGCGGCGAGCGCAGCCGCGCCGGCAGAAAAACTCAGCGAAAAGGCCTATCAAAAGGAACTCGGGCGCCTGCATGGCGAACTCGTTCGCTTGCAGGAGTGGGTGGTCCAGAAGCGCCTCAGGGTATGCATCCTGTTCGAAGGCCGCGACGGCGCAGGCAAGGGCGGCACGATCAAGGCGCTCACCGATCGGGTCAGCCCGCGCGTATTTCGCGTATTCGCGCTGCCCGCGCCCACGGAGCGCGAGAAGTCGCAGATGTACTTCCAGCGCTACCTGCCGCTGCTGCCCGCCGCGGGCGAAATCGTGGTGTTCGACCGGAGCTGGTACAACCGTGCGGGCGTCGAGCGCGTGATGGGCTTTTGCACGCCGGAACAGGCCACGGAATTCCTGCGCGGCGTGCCGCTCATCGAACGCGCCATCATCGACTCGGGCACGATCCTCATCAAGTTCTGGCTCGAAGTGAGCCAGCAAGAGCAGACCCGGCGCCTCGAAGGGCGCATCAACGACCCGCGCAAGATCTGGAAGCTTTCGCCCATGGACCTGCTGTCGTATAGCCGCTGGTACGACTATTCACGCGCGCGCGACGAGATGTTCGACATGACGGATACGCCGGAATCCCCATGGTTCGTTGTGCGATCCGATGACAAGAAGCGCGCGCGTCTGAATGTCATCAGCCATATCCTGAACACCATTCCGTACAAGGCGCTGCCGCGCGAGAAGGTCACGCTGCCCGAGCGCCAGAAGGCACAAGGCTACCGCGACCCGGACTATCGTTACCGTTACGTGCAGGAGAAGTACTGAGCGGCATCGCGTCGGACCCGGCGCAGCTTGTCGTCGCGCCGGATAAAACCACACTATCATCACGATTGAACGCTCACGAGGGGTAGACCATGGCCGAGCTGCTGTTGGGTAATATCGACGAACACGTCACCGACGCCGAAATCAACGAGTTTCTGGAGCGCTACGGTTTCCCGCCGTACGACGCGATTCAGCGCATCGAGGGAGCGGGCCGTCCCGGCGCGCTGCTCACCTTCCACGCCGCGAGCGAGGAGGGTTTGCGCCGCTTGCAGGGACGCATTAACAACCTGTTCTGGCGCGAGCACACCATCAGCGCACAGGTCATGCCGCCCGCACGCGAGGAATAGGCGCACGCAACTACACAACAGGGCGCGCACCGCGGCTACGCCAGCTGCGGTGCGCGCCCTGCATTTTCAGGCACCGTTTCGAGGCGGCCGCCCGCGAACCGTAAAGGCCAGCCTCAATAGAAGATCAAACCCGGCCGCTGCGTGCTCACGCGCGTACCCGCCTTGCCTTGGGTGATCGCCACGATATCGGCCAGCGCGCCGATCACCGCATCCTTGCCGGTGTTGCGCGCGAACTCCGCGGCCGCCATGACCTTCGGACCCATCGACCCGGCCGCGAAGCCCAGCTTCTCCAGTTCGTCGGGATGCGCGCTCGCAATCGCCTTTTGTGACGGCTGGCTCCAGTCGACGTACGTGGCGTTCACGTCGGTCGCGATGATGAGCATATCGGCCTCCAGCTCCTGCGCGAGCAGGGCGGAGCACAGATCCTTGTCGATCACCGCCTCCACGCCGCCCAGCTTGTGGCCTTCGCCGTAGAGCGTCGGAATGCCGCCGCCGCCCGCGCAAATCACGATCGTGCCGCGCTCCAGCAGCCATTTCACGGGGCGGATCTCGAAGATGTGCTTCGGCCGCGGGCTCGCCACGACACGGCGGAACTTGTCACCGTCCGGGGCGATGGCCCAGCCGCGCTCCGCGGCGAGCTTCTGCGCCTGCTCCTTCGTATAGACCGGGCCGATCGGCTTGCTCGGATGCTGGAACGCAGGATCGTTCGCGTCCACTTCGACCTGGGTGAGGATGGTCGCGAACGGCACCTCGTACGGCAGGAGATTGCCGAGTTCCTGCTCGATCATGTAGCCGATCATGCCCTCGGTCTGCGCGCCGAGCACGTCGAGCGGGTAGCCGGGCACGTCCTTGTAGGCCTCGCCCTGCAGCGCGAGCAGGCCGACCTGCGGCCCGTTGCCGTGGGCGATCACCAGTTCGTTGCCCTGCGCGATCTGCGCGATCTGGGTGGCCGCGAGGCGCACGTTCTCGCGCTGGTTCTCTGCCGTCATCGGCTCGCCGCGACGCAGCAGCGCGTTGCCGCCAAGCGCAATCACGATTCGCATGTCTGACTCCCAAGGTGATGCGTGTCGGTGAAGCGGGGCGCATGCACCGCGTTACCGGGTTTGCAACCCGGCCGCGCGGCGCACGCGCGCCGTCGAGCGGTACGGCTCAAATGTCGGCGAGCGTCGAAACGAGAATCGCCTTGATCGTGTGCATGCGGTTTTCCGCCTGCTCGAAGGCCAGATTCAGTGGCGATTCGAATACTTCCTCAGTGACCTCGACGCCGTTCTTCAACTCGGGATACGTGTCAGCGATCTGCTTGCCGACCTTGGTCTCGCTGTTGTGGAAGGCCGGCAGGCAATGCATGAAGCGCGTTTGTGCGCTGCCGCTCGCCTTCATGAGTGCCATGTTCACCTGGTAAGGCAGCAGCACCTTGATACGTTCGCCCCAGGCTTCCATGGGCTCGCCCATCGAGACCCACACGTCGGTGTGCACGAAATCCACGCCCTTGACGGCTTCCTTGGGGTCTTCGGTGAGCAGCATGCGCGCGCCGCTTTCCTCGGCGAACTTCTTGCAGTCCGCCACGAGATCGTCGTGCGGCCAGAGCGACTTCGGCGCCGCGATGCGCACGTCCATGCCGAGCTTCGCGCCAATCAGCAGCAGCGAGTTGCCCATGTTGTTGCGGGCGTCGCCCAGATACGCGTAGCTGATCTGCGTGAGCGGCTTGTCCGAATGCTCGCGCATGGTGAGTACGTCGGCGAGCATCTGCGTGGGGTGGTATTCGTCGGTCAGACCGTTGAATACCGGCACGCCGGCGAACTTCGCGAGTTCCTCGACGATGTCCTGTTTGAAGCCGCGATACTCGATCGCATCGTACATGCGGCCCAGCACGCGCGCCGTGTCCTTCATGCTTTCCTTGTGGCCGATCTGCGACGAGGTCGGATCGATATAGGTGACGTTCGCGCCCTGGTCGTAGGCCGCGACTTCGAACGCGCAGCGCGTGCGTGTGGAGGTCTTCTCGAAGATCAGCGCAATGTTGACGCCCTTGAGGTGCTGCTGCTCGGTCCCTGTGTATTTGGCGCGCTTGAGGTCGCGCGAGAGGTCGAGCAGATAACGCAGCTCGCGGGTGCTGTGGTGCATGAGACTAAGCAGGCTGCGGTTGCGCAGGTTGAAAGCCATGTCGTTTCTCCGTTGCGAATGCAGTGGGAATGCAGTGGGAATGCGAATAGGGGCGGCGCTCAGACGGCGTCGCGCACGATCGGGCAAGTCATGCAGTGGCCGCCGCCGCGCCCGCGGCCCAGTTCGCTCGCCGTGATCGTGATGACCTCCACGCCGGCCTTGCGCAGCAGCGTATTCGTATAGGTGTTGCGGTCGTAGCCAATCACGACGCCGGGCTCGACGCACACCACGTTGTTGCCGTCGTCCCATTGCTCGCGTTCGGCCGCGAACGCGTTGCCGCCGGTCTCGACGATGCGCAGACTCTTCAAGCCCAGCGCTTCTGCCACGACGTCCACGAAGGGCTTCTCCTCGCGGCGCAGGTCGAGCTTCGAGGGACTCTTGTCGTCGGGGCGAATCGAGAACGGCACGATCTCGTTGACCACCTCCGGGAAGATCGTCACGAGGTCGCGGTCGCAGAAGCTGAACACCGTGTCGAGGTGCATGGCCGCGCGCGACTTGGGCAGGCCCGCCACGACAATGCGCTCGGCGCCGCCCTTGGCGAAGATGTTCTGCGCGAGACGGCCGATCGCCTGGCGGCTCGTGCGCTCGCCCATGCCGATCAGCACGACGCCATTGCCGATCGGCATCACGTCGCCGCCTTCGAGCGTGGCCGCGCCATGGTCCTCGTCGGGGTCGCCGTACCACACCTGGAAGTCCTTGCCCGCGAACTCGGGGTGATAGCGGTAGATGGCCGTGGTGAGCAGCGTTTCCTGCCTGCGCGCCGGCCAGTACATCGGGTTGAGCGAGACGCCGCCGTAGATCCAGCAGGTCGTGTCGCGCGTGAAGGTGCTGTTGGGCAGCGGCGCGAGCACGAAGCTCGAATAGCCCAGATAGCGGCGAAATTCCTTGAGGATCTTGCTTTGTTCGGTATCCGGAATATCTTCGGCGACCACGCCGCCGATGAGGAATTCCGCGGTCTTGCGCGGCTCGAGCCCTTCGAGCCAGCTGCGCACCTCGCCGGCGAGCGACACGCCCACGGTCTCGGGGCGAACCTTGCGATCGAGGATGTATTTGAGCCCTTCGGGGTGTTGCACCGTTTCCGTGAGCAGATTGTGCATTTCGAGGACGTCTACGCCGCGCTCCCGCATTTTCGTGACGAAGTCGAAGTGGTCGCGCTTCGCCTGGCTGACCCAGATCACGTCGTCGTAGAGCAGCTCGTCGCAGTTGCTGGGGGTGAGGCGTTGATGCGCGAGACCCGGCGCGCACACCATGACCTTGCGCAGCTTGCCTGCCTCCGAATTGACGCCGAAGGCGACAGTGTCCGTACTCATCATGAGACTCCTCGAATCAAAGGGTGAGAAAGCCCTTGTACAGGCCGAAAGCCGCCAGCAATGCGCCAATCAGCACAGCGGCGAAAACGAACTTCTCGATGGTGGTGAATACGGGCTGGCCGACCTCGCGTTTTGCGCGTGCGAACAGGACGATGCCCGGCGCGTAGAGCAACGCGGAGAGCAGCACGTATTTGAGGCCGCCGGCGTAAATGAGCCAGACCGCGTAGATTACGGCGACGCCCGCGATGACGAGGTCCTTGTTGCGCTCGCCGCTGTCGGCCTCATACGTTTCGCCGCGCATCGCGAGCAGGAATGCGTAGGCTGCCGACCAGAAGTAGGGCAGCAGGATCATCGAGGTCGCGAGATAGATGAGCGAGAGATACGTGCCCTTCGAAAACAGCGTGATGACGAGGAAGATCTGCACCATGCCGTTCGTGAGCCACAACGCGTTGGCCGGCACGTGCTTCGCGTTTTCCTTGCGCAGGAAGTTAGGCATCGTGTGGTCGCGCGCGGCCGAAAAGATGATTTCTGCGCACAGCAGCACCCACGAGAGCAGTGCGCCCGCAAGCGACACGACGAGGCCCACGCTGATCAGAATCGCGCCCCAGTGGCCGACCACGTTTTCGAGCACGCCGGCCATCGAAGGATTCTGCAGTGCCGCGAGTTTCGGCTGCGTGAGTACGCCGAGCGACAGCACGTTCACGAGCACGAGCAGGAGCAGCACGCCGACGAAACCGATGACCGTGGCCTTGCCGACATCGCTGCGCTTTTCCGCCCGCGCAGAGAAGATGCTCGCGCCTTCAATGCCGATGAACACCCACACGGTCACGAGCATCATGCCGCGGACCTGGTTCGTCACGCTGCCGAGCTTGGGATTCATTTGTCCCCAGAAGTCGGCCGTGAAGGTGCTGGAGCGGAACGCAAACACGCAGATGATGATGAAGAGGCACAGCGGCACCAGCTTCGCGACCGTGGTGATCTGGTTGACGATCGCGGCCTCCTTGATGCCCCGCAGCACGAGAAAGTGCAGCGCCCAGAGCAGCACCGAGGCGCAGACGATGGAGATCGGCGTGTTGCCCTCGCCGAACACCGGGAAGAAGTAGCCGAGCGTGCTGAACAGGAGAACGAAGTAGCCGACGTTGCCGAGCCACGCGCTGATCCAGTAGCCCCAGGCCGAGCCGAAGCCCATGTAGTCGCCGAAGCCGGCTTTCGCGAAGGCGTAGACCCCGCCGTCGAGTTCGGGTTTGCGGATGGCCAGCGACTGGAACACGAACGCGAGCATGAGCATGCCGACCGCGGTGATCGCCCAGCCGATCAGCACCGCGCCGGCGTCGGCGCTGGCCGCCATGTTTTGCGGCAGGGAAAAGATACCGCCGCCCACCATCGAGCCCACGACGAGGGCGGTGAGCGCGCCAAGGCGCAACTTGTTGGCAGAGGCTGGCGTGGCGGCGCTGTCGGGCTTGGCCGCGGGGTGAGACGAAGACGTCGATTCGGACATGCGCGATCTCCTGTACGAGCCGGCTGGGTTGCAGTTCTCGCGCTGCGCGCGAGCCCATCAACATGCTGGTGCCTGAATCTGCAGCGCGGATCGCATGCCGCGAGAGCGGAACCCGTGCCGCTACGCGCTCAATCTGATAGGGGGCGCGCAAAATGACAATAAGACCTTGGTCCGATAGGAAGAGGCGGTTCGACGGGAATTAGGCAAATTAAAGGCGTCAATGGATTGCAGTTTTATGACGGGCCTTATGCCAATTGCGTACGGAATGGGGCCGTTTGCCGGACTTTGCCGGCAGACAGGCATTGCGCGGCGCAGGGTAAATTCGCGGTTCGATCTATTTGTGCAGGACAACTCGCATGTGAATTTCGATTAATCTTAGATTAAATCGGGAAGCCAAATATTGATCGCGCGTAAGTGTTCAATCACCTCTTTTATTCGAATTATTGGAAATAATTACAAGTTGATGTGCCATTACGCGCGACGTTATCGGACATCATTGCCAGCAAACGCGATAGGAAACCTTCCACTGGTTTCCCTGAATTGTTCGACGCGTACCGGCTCCGGCACCATTAGGTCAAACGAAGCCACACGAGCCCACGCAACGAGATGAACGAAACCGTTCCCGCATCCGCTCCGGCCTGGACGCCGGCACCGCAGCAGGTCGAGTCCGCCCGCATAACGCGGTTCATGAAGTGGCTCGGCGAGGCGCGCGGTCTCGCGTTCGACGACTACGACTCGCTCTGGCGTTGGTCAGTCGAGGACATCGACGCTTTCTGGTGCGCGCTGTGGGACTGGGCGCAGATTCCCTCGCGCGAGCCGCGCGGCGTGGCGCTCGCCGATGCGGCGATGCCCGGTGCACGCTGGTTTCCGGGTGTCGAGTTGAACTACGTCGAGCGGGCCTTTCAGCTCGCGAGCGACGCGCGGCCGGCGATCGTTTCGCGCAGCGAGAGCGGCCCCATGGCGGGCCGCACGCGCGAATTGAGCTGGGCGGAGCTGCGCCGCCAGGTCGCGGCTTGCGCGGCCACGCTGCGGCGCATGGGCGTGACGCGCGGCGACCGTGTGGCGGCCTTCATGCCGAACACGCCCGAGACGGTCGTGGCATTTCTCGCCACCGCGAGCGTGGGCGCGATCTGGTCGGTGTGCTCGCCCGACATGGGGCCGCTCGCGGTGCTCGACCGCTTCCGGCAGATCGAGCCGAAGGTGCTCTTCGCCGTAGACGGCTACCGCTACGGCGGCAAGCCGCACGACCGCCGCGAGCTGATTCACCATCTGCTGCGCGAGCTGCCGAGCGTGGCGCATCTCGTATTCGACCCGCAGCTCGACCCGGACGCCGACGCGAAGGTGTACCCGCAGGCCACGGCATGGCGCGACGCGATCGCTGGAAACGTCCCGCTCGAAATCGAACATGTGTCGTTCGATCATCCGCTGTGGATCGTCTATTCGTCGGGCACGACGGGCATGCCCAAGGCCATCGTGCATTCGCACGGCGGCATCGTGGTGGAGCACGTAAAGCTCACCGCGCTGCATCTCGACCTGAGCCCGGGCGACCGGTTCCACTGGTACGCCAGCACGAACTGGATCATGTGGAACTGCCAGGTGGGCGGCCTGCTCGCGGGCGCGACGCTCTGCCTCTACGACGGCAACCCCACGTATCCCGACGCGCAGGCGCTGTGGCGCTTCGTGGGCGAGACGGGCGTGACGTTCTTCGGCGCGGGGGCGGCATATTTCCAGGGGTGCCTGAAGGCCGGTGTCGAGCCGCGTGCCGCGGCCGATCTGTCGCGCCTGCGCGCGGTCGGTTCGACCGGCTCGCCGCTGCCGCCCGAAGCGTACGCGTGGATACTCGAGCAGGTAGGGCCCGTCTGGATCGACGCGATTTCCGGCGGCACCGATTTCGCGGGTTGCTTCCTCGCCGGCGTGCCGACCTTGCCGGTCTATCTCGGCGAAATGCAGTGCCGGTGCCTGGGCGCGCGCGTCGAGGCGTTCGATGAAGCCGGGCACGCGCGCATCGACGAAGTCGGCGAACTCGTGTGCACTGCGCCCATGCCTTCGATGCCGCTTTGCTTCTGGCGCGACGACGCGAACCGGCGCTACCGCGAAAGCTACTTCGACATGTTTCCCGGTATCTGGCGCCACGGCGACTGGCTGCGCATCACGCCCCGCGGCGGCGCGGTCATCTACGGTCGCTCGGACGCCACCATCAACCGCCACGGCATCCGCATGGGCACGAGCGAGCTGTATCGCGCGGTGGAGTCGGTGCCCGAAGTGCTCGACAGCCTCGTGGTCGATCTCGAGTACTTGGGGCGCAGCTCGTCGATGCCGCTCTTCGTGGTGTTGCGCCCGGGTGTCGATCTGAGCGACGCGCTCGCGCAGCGCATTCGCGCACGCGTGCGCGAGGCACTCTCGGCGCGCCATGTGCCCGATGAGATCCATCAGGTTCAGGCCGTTCCGCGCACGCTGTCAGGCAAGAAGATGGAGGTGCCGATCAAGCGGCTTCTGCTCGGCCAGCCGCTCGAGAAGGTGGCCAATCCGGACACCATGGCCAACCCGGAAAGTCTCGCGTGGTTCGATGCATTCGCGCGGGCGAGGGGCCCGGCCGCGTGATTTCGGCCGCGCCGATTTAAAATGGCGCGCGGGCCGACGCCGAAGTCTGTCCGTTTCCGCGGCCTTTCATCGTCAATGCATGCCATCGCCTAGCGCCACCGTTCCCATCTCGCTCGTCAACGGCTTTCTCGCCGGCGCGGGCGCCGAGCCCAGCGTGATCCGCCGCTATCTCAACGAGGCGGGCATCGCGCTCGAACTGCTCGCCAAGCCGGGCGGCCGCGTGACGGAAGAGCAGTTCTCCACGCTCTACCAGACGCTCGCCATCGAACTCGACGACGAGATGCCCGGCATCTTCAGCCGGCCGCTGCGCAGTGGCACGCTCAAGTTTCTCTGCCTGAGCCTGCTCGATGCGCGCAACCTCGAAACGGCGCTGCATCGCTTCGACCAGTTTTTCCACATCGTGCTCGACGATTTTCGGCTCGAATCGCGCCGCCATGGGCTCGTGGCCCAGGTGGCATTACGCGCCAATCCGGCGTACGGCGCGATCGGGCCGCTCGGGCAGGAGCTGACGCTCAAGCTTGCCCACGGTGTGTCGTCCTGGCTGATCGGGCAGCGGATCCCGCTGCTGCAAGTCGATTTCGCCTGCGCGCAGCCGCCGCACGCACTCGATCACCGCTACTTCTTCCCGGGGCCCGTGCGCTTTGGCCGCGAGGCCACGCTGATGCGCTTCAGCGCGGCCTATCTCGACATGCCGATCCGGCAGAGCAAGCGCAACCTGCGCGCGTTTCTCGCGCGCTCGCCCGGCGACTGGATCTTCGAGACCTTCAGCGAGCAGCTGGTGAGCCACAACGTGCGCCAGTACCTGGCCGCGCAACTGCCCGATCTGCCGACCATCGAAGCGGCGGCCGACAGCCTGCACTGCTCGGTGCGTACACTCTGCCGGCGCCTCGCCGCAGAGGAAACCACGTTCCAGGCGCTCAAGGACGAACTCCGCCGCGACGTGGCGATCCAGCGCCTCACCGACACCCAGGACACGATCGCGGCCATCGGCGGCGATCTGGGTTTCGACGACCCCAGCGCCTTTCATCGCGCCTTTCGGCACTGGACGGGCAGCACGCCCGGCACCTACCGCCGCCGAGGCTGAGCGGCTGGGCGCCTGAGCGTCGCCCTGCGCAAAGTCGGGTCGCCCAGCCATGTTGGCGGGGCACAGCAGCCGATAACGTGGCCAGAATTGTCACCATGTGGTCCGGTTTGGACAGTGGTTTGGCGACCGATTGACGCTACGATCCGTCCTGTACTGCCGCAAGGTGGCCACCCAGGTGTCCCTGGTGATCCTGGCCCGGCGGCGCATCCATTTTGACCCCTGAGTGACTGGAAGGACCGATCATGAGCTACAACGCCCCCGTCAAGGACATGCTGTTCGTGCTGAAAGAGCTGGCCGGCATCGACGCCGTCGCAACCCTGCCGGGTTTCGGAGACGCTGGTTTCGACACTGCGCAGGCCGTGCTCGACGAGTGCGCGAAGCTCTCCGGCGAAGTCATCGCGCCGCTGAACGTGGAAGGCGATCGCGTGCCCAGCAGCTGGCGCGACGGCGAGGTCACGGCGACGCCTGGCTTCGCAGGGGCGTTCCGCCAGTATGTCGAGGGCGGCTGGCAGGGTCTGCAGCATCCGACCGAATTCGGCGGCCAGGCGCTGCCCAAGCTGATCGCGACGCCTTGCATCGAAATGCTCAACGCGGCGAACCTTTCGTTCGCGCTGTGCCCGCTGCTCACCGACGGCGCCATCGAGGCGCTGCTCACCGCGGGCAGTGACGAACTGAAGGCGCGCTACGTGCCGAAGCTCATCTCCGGCGACTGGACCGGCACGATGAACCTCACCGAGCCGCAGGCCGGCTCCGACCTCGCGCTGGTGCGTTCGCGCGCCGAACCGCAGGGTGACGGCACGTACAAGGTCTTCGGCACCAAGATCTTCATCACGTGGGGCGAGCACGACATGGCGGAGAACATCGTTCACCTCGTGCTGGCTCGCACGCCCAACGCGCCAGAAGGCGTGAAAGGCATCTCGCTCTTCGTCGTGCCGAAGTTCCTCGTCAACGACGACGGCTCGCCCGGCGCGCGCAACGACGTGCATTGCGTATCGATCGAACACAAGCTCGGCATCAAGGCGAGCCCGACGGCCGTGCTGCAATGCGGCGACCACGGCGGTGCGATCGGTTACCTCGTGGGCGAGGAGAATCGCGGCCTCGAATACATGTTCATCATGATGAACGCCGCGCGCTTCGGCGGGGGCATGCAGGGCGTGGGCGTGGCGGAGAGCGCCTACCAGAAGGCCGTGGCGTACGCGAAGGAGCGTGTGCAGAGTCGCCCCGTGGATGGCTCGCTCAAACAGTCGGCGACCATCATCCATCATC
>NZ_JBFRCN010000076.1:0-30378 GCF_040965835.1 Paraburkholderia sp. BR10872 | reverse complement strand
CTGGCGGATCAGACGCCCGATGAGGCATACTTCGCGACGCTGCCAGCGATCAAATCGGCAGCATGATCGCCCCGGACGCTCCACTTAAAATCTCGGGACCCTGTCCGAACAAGCGACGCCACCTCTATACAGGGGGGTTAAAATCGCATCATGGGCGTTTCCGTTGGCGCTAACTGGAGGAATCGTATTTGCAGTCGGTCTTCGGGGATTGGGTAGTGCGTTGTTCCTAATCGGTGTTCCGGTGATATTAATTGGTGGCTATATACATCTTTGCCAAATGTTTGGACTGGAAACAAGATTCCGGCGGCCTCATCGCTGGGATGACCAATGATTGAAGCGTCTTGTCGCCGAAACGGTGAGGGAGTCCTGACCTGTACAACCGGCAGCTTCATCCTGACGAAAAGGCAAAGATCGCGCAGCAGGCTAATGGCGACGCCGCCGAAGAGAAGAAGCTGACTGATGCCGCGTGCTATGCGGTGAAGTGTTGGGCCGAGTATGCGCAGGGCAGCGCAGAGTACAACGCGACCTACGTGAGCCAACTTGAGGCATCGCAGCTCGGGCCTGAGCTGCAATGGGTGAACAACCAGAAGGAGGCCGGGCTGTTTAACTACACGCCGACGCAGAAGATTGCAGACATGGTGCAGAGCGATCCGCTGGGTACGGCAAAGGATGCGCTGAAGGCGGCCCTAGGGACGGCAGTTGCCACAACTGGAGTGAGATATTGCGCTACCGGCATAGCGTGTGGTGTTGGCAGCGCAATGATTGTATCGGGAACCAACGATGTTGCCACGGGGATGAGCGGGTTGTACAACCGATATAATGGCATACCTGATCCAGGAACGAATCCTCTATTGGCTGCATTTACTTATGCGTCACCGACATGGGGGACGACGCTTTACGATGTGGCGTCGCTCGGTGTAGGGATAGCATCATTGGCGGCTCCGGTTCCACTAAAAATGGGCTGGTCCGATGGGCTTAACCGTCCGACTAGTATCTTCGACGTGACCGTTCCGAAGTTTGGCAGCACCGCTACGATTCCAATCATCAATTCGCTTATTCCTGGCGACGTGAACGCGGCAATTCAGACGATAAACGTGGGCACGAAGGGGGCAAAGGTAGTGAACGACGCACGTAATGCAGGGCAGCAAAAATGAACTGGAAGCGTCTATATGCTCTCGTGCAAACTATCTGCGTGGTCTGGGGCTCGGCCATAGGTGCCGGAATCATTCTCGCGATGCTTGTTACTGGACTCTGCCGTTATGCGTTCAATCTGGACGAGAAGCCGGCGATGCTGTTTGTGTTTTGTCCTGTGTGTCTGGCGCTTGTGATCTATTGGGTCAGGAAGTTGCCTGCTCGATTGCGAAAAGCTGGTATGTTAAGTGACGAACCATCAAAGTTCGGACCCTGGTTCAAGGACTAACATGGTCGGAGATTCGGGGTCAGCGAACCTGTACAACCGGCAGTTGCACCCGGAGGAAAAGCAGAAGATCCATGACCTTGCTGGTGGAGATGCGGCCAAGGAGGCAAGGCTGACGGCCGCGGCATGTGCAATGACGCATTGTTATGCCGAATACCCTGAAGGAAGCGCTGCATACCAACTGTTGAAGCAGATCGCTGATTTTGGAGCGAGCGATGCTCTGGCCGGGGAGCGTAACCTGTTGTCGCAGCAGACGGGCATGTTCGGCTACACGACTGGCGGCCCATTCAGTGATGCAAATTTGGACGCCGCGAAGCAGTTCAACAATACATATCAGTTGACGACGCGGGGAGCGGGCGCGGCCGAAGCGGTGTTGGGTGCTGTGGGTCTTGGCGGCGCGATTACGAGTGCTCGAGTGACCTGTGCAACAGGGGGCGGCTGCGTGGCAAATGCTGTGGTGGCCGGAACGAGCGTTGACGCCCTCATTGCTGGCTCGAAGCAGGTCGTATCCGGACAACCGGAATCAACTTACCTGAATCAGGCTCTTACGAGCTTGGGAATGTCGCCCGCCGCTGCAGGGTTGCTCGAAACGGCTTTGGGGATCGGGGGTGCCGCTACGGTTGGATCAATTGCCAACCAAGCCACCGCGCAAGCTGCCTTACTAAATACGGCCTCGCGGGACACGTACACTACATCGGCATTCACGCCGCAAGGTGTGCAGTTCACGTCCAGCATGATTGATACTAACCGTGTCGTTCAGTCAATTTATAACGATTACGTCCGGGCACTTGGTGGCAATACGCAACTCGCGGAAACGTTCACGGGCAACGCCGTAAGGTCAGGGGTTGATATCCCTAAAGTCGTCCAGCTTGGTACGAGTGATGAGTTGGTGCGCTTGGTTCCTGTCGGCGATAGTGCGGGAGTAAGTTCATTTTATATGTCTCGTGCCCAGTATGATTCGCTTATTGGGCAGAATGCGAGTGCTACGAGCGTGGCCGACGCGCTAGGCTTGCCCGCCTCGAGCTTTGCGAATGGTGGGTTCAAGGGGTTCCAGGCCTTCTCAATTCAACCGCAGCCTGGAAGAATTGTAAGTGTTTACCAGAGCACGATTGCACCAGTAAATCAAGGTCAATATAGCGCTAGCGGAGGGCTCCTGCAGTACATCGTTCCTGATCTAGGGAGTTTCACATCGCCCAAGCCGATGCTCGGCGGCGTCATTCGGTAAAGTTACCATGAGCGAATTTGTCAAAGCACTGATTGCGAGTGCAGAAAATGTCGAGCTTCTTTTTGATGAAGCTAGCGGCCGTAGTGAAGACATACGCCACCTATATGAAGATCATCTCATGCCCATTATCTCCGCGATAAGGACGGGGGAAATCACTGCGCCAAGTGATGCACTTGTTGGCTATTGGCACTATTTTTCCCCAGAGGGGCCGTGGGACTTGTGGAGCAATTCCCCGAAGCTGGTATCTGGCATGTCTATCTTGATCAATCTCCTTAGTCTGAGGGACGAGGCGGACTTTGAAGCGTATCGACGTCGTCACGGCATTCGGTAGAAGATGAACAAGATCTGTAAAACCGGCAGTTGCGCCAGGCAGAAATCGACGGGATCAAGGCGAAGGCTAAGCAACTCGCGGATGCGGGAGTGACGAGCTATGACGATGCGCTGGAGCGAATGCCGCAGCCAGCCTGTATTCGCTATCCAAACCTGCCAGGAGAACAGCGTCGAACCGCGCGCCTTTCCGGTCGCGTTGTTCAAGGCACTCCCGCTCGCACACAGTGCCGATGATTGCGACGCCCTGTTGCCGCGGCGTGGCCTAGTCTGACTAACGCACGGCCGCTCACCTTGCGCAGGCCACCTGGTCTATTGCGCGATTACGAAAGAACGATGAAATCGATCCAAAAGAAATTTGCGCCGTTTCTCACTCTCGCATTTCTCGCAGGCTGCACCACCGTAGGCCATCCTTATCCTTTCCCGAAGGACTCGGAGCCCTCAGCACAACTACAGATCCAGGGCAAGGCCGTCTATCTCCTGACGCTAAACGAAAAAGGCTGCTACACGGGCAAAACCTATGTCGATGGTAGTCCGGGGGCGATGCCGGTCAAAGTCGTTCCCGATAGACCGCTCGTGATCTCCTACGAGGAAAACGTATGCATGTTGCCCGCGTCGTTCACGCCGCAGAAAGACGGACGTTATCGCCTGGTCGCCTGGGAGGGGCACAAGCCCGCCGATGCGGATATGTCCTTCTTCCAGTCGATGATGCATGTGCACGACCGGCAATGTGTCGTCGACGTCGTGGAGGTCGATTCTGAGGGTGAGCCGATGAAGCCGGTCAAGGTCAAGGAACTTCGACCCAGTCAGACCGCCATCACATGCATCAAATTCCGTTGAGATCACCGAATCATCCCGGCGGACAGTCCAACAGGCAAAACTTAGCCAGGACCGGGCACATTAGCGATACACGTTTTGCCCGCGCTACACACCTGATGAAGACCTGACAAGGGAAGGCGACCGATGGATGTTAGATGTTCACGCGGGCTAACGGCTCTACCAAACCACAACGCTAGAAAGTAGCACGCTATGAAAAGACTTTTTCTCGCCGTACTTTGCCTCTCGACGACCTCCGCCTTTGCCGCCGGTCAGGTTCTGCTGGAAACTCCGGTGACCTATGCTCCGGGCGCTGGCGTAGTCGAACAGATCAGGAATGAATGCCACATCGAAGACATGCTGACGCGTCACGTCGGCACGGCGCTCCGCAAGATCAACAGAACTGGCGAGGGTATTCGTGGCGACGCGCACAGGTCCGGATGCGTTGAATGAAGGGCGTATTCTACGCCTCGTGGCTTCAGGCCGATCTTCACGGCCGCCGCCTCGAACCGCCATTTATATCGGCTCTAGCGCCGTCGCGAGTGACTTGGGCGAACGCGGAGGGTCGACAGATGCAAACGCCTGGACTGACGCGAAGCTCAGGAACTGCGCTTTCGTCCCGCTGGCGTTGAGGATTGCGGGTTCACCGGCACCGGGCAAGCCGACCGGGTTTGGCGGAGGGCGGGGCGCGGGACCGCATCCGGCGATTTTTGAAATCACTTAGTTTAATTGATAACAGACGCCTTGTGATAAGAAGACTTATCTAAATGGACAAGGCGTCGTGCCACGAGCGCGTGGATGAAGTCCGCGAGGCGAACAGTTCGCCTCGCTCGTGGGTTGCTTCCCAATCTCGCCCCGCACATCCGCTTCCCGACGCGACGGTCGTGCTGCAGGTCCCCATCCGGTCCGCCCATTAGCTCGCCACCGGGCTTTTGAAGTTGCGGGTTGACCCCAGGTTCACCTGAAATATCGTTGGCTATAATCGCGAACGGTCGGGCGCTGTGATCCAGCGTCGGCAAGCGGGAAAGGTTACCCCCCATTCCCTGATCAATGCAGTTGCCGATCCCTACAGGAGACTGGCATGGCAGAACAACTCATCATTTTCGATACCACCTTGCGGGACGGAGAGCAGTCGCCGGGTGCGTCGATGACAAAAGAAGAAAAACTCCGCATCGCGAGGCAACTCGAACGTATGCGGGTCGACGTGATCGAGGCGGGCTTCGCAGCGAGTTCTGATGGCGATTTCGAGGCAGTGCGCGCAATCGCAAGCGAAGTGAAAGACAGCATGATCTGTTCTCTCGCACGCGCGAACGAGCGTGACATTTCACGTGCGGCCGAAGCGCTGCGGCCAGCCAGACGTTTTCGCATTCATACCTTTCTCGCGACATCGCCGCTGCATATGGAGAAAAAACTCCGTATGTCGCCCGACCAGGTGTACGAGCAGGCGCGTCGCGCAGTACGTCAGGCGCGCAGTTTCACCGATGACGTCGAGTTCTCGCCGGAAGACGCCAGTCGCTCAGATATGGACTTTCTGTGCCGGGTGCTGGAGGGTGTGATTGCCGAAGGCGCAACTACGATCAACGTACCCGATACCGTTGGCTATGCCATGCCGGAAGGTTATGCGGCACTGATCCGCGAACTACGCGAGCGCATTCCAAATTCAGACCGGGCGGTTTTTTCGGTGCACTGTCATGATGATCTTGGCCTCGCGGTGGCGAACTCACTAGCCGCGGTCAAATCGGGCGGCGCAAGGCAGATCGAGTGCACGATCAACGGACTTGGCGAACGGGCAGGGAATACGGCGCTCGAGGAAGTCGTCATGGCGGTCAAGACCCGGAGAGATCACTTCGACCTCGACGTGCGCGTCGATACGAGCCAGATTGTCACGGCTTCACAGTTGGTCTCGGAAATTACCGGATTTGCGGTGCAGCCCAACAAGGCGGTAGTCGGCGCTAACGCGTTCGCTCATGCGTCAGGCATCCACCAGGACGGTGTGCTCAAAGCGCGCGATACTTACGAAATCATGCGCGCGGAAGATGTAGGCTGGAGCGCAAACAGGATCGTGCTCGGGAAGCTTTCCGGTCGAACTGCCTTCAAACAGCGCCTGCGTGAGCTTGGTGTCATGATGGATAGCGATGCAGAATTGAATGCAGCGTTCGCGCGCTTCAAGGCTCTCGCCGATCGTGAGGCCATCGTTTCCGATGGCGCGCTGGTTGCCCTGGCACGTCAGGGCGAGGGCGTGAATTCCGGCAGCGCGCATTCATAACGGTCGGCGACCAAGGCTTTCACATCCCAGACCGCCGGACAGCAGGAACCCTGCGACCGCGTTATTTTCGTCATAGCTCGAAGAAACCATGAATACTGAAACGACTGCCCAGTTTGTTATTTCGCCCAGCACGACACCGACCCCACACGATGAGATCACCGCGAGCATTGCCAACCCGGTATTTGGTCGCGTGTTCACCGATCACATGGCGACTGTCCGATGGACAAGTGCCCTTGGTTGGCACGACGCGAAAGTTGAGCCGCGTCGGCCGTTTCAGATTGACCCCGCCTGCGCTGTCCTGCACTACGCGCAGGAGATTTTTGAAGGCATGAAAGCCTATCGCGGCGACGACGGCTCGATCTCGCTTTTCAGGCCTTACGGGAATGCCAGGCGGTTTCGCGCGTCGGCAGCGCGCATGTCCATGGCAGAACTCCCCGAAGCACTCTTTGTCGGCGCAGTGGATGCACTCGTGAAGATCGATCGGGACTGGGTTCCTGGCGGCGATGGCAGTTTGTACCTGCGGCCTTTCATGTTTGCAACGGAGAGTTTTCTCGGGGTGCGCGCCGCCAACGAGTATCTGTTCTGTGTTATCGCTTCGCCCGTTGGGCCGTATTTCAAGGCGGGCAAGACGGCGGTCACTGTTTGGGTCTCCGACCAATATACCCGCGCGGCACCAGGTGGAACAGGCGCGGCCAAGTGCGGCGGAAATTATGCCGCCAGCCTGATTGCGCAAACCGAGGCGGCCGCGAAAGGCTGCGACCAGGTCGTGTTCCTTGACGCTGCGGAACACAAATGGATTGAAGAGCTGGGCGGCATGAACGTGTTCTTCGTGATGGACGACGGCACCCTGCGTACACCTCCGCTCTCGGGCACCATCTTGCCCGGTATTACGCGTGCTTCCATTATTGAGCTGGCCAAACGGGAGGGCATCACAGTTTCCGAAGAGCCTTATGCATTCGCATCGTGGCAAGCCGATGCGATCAGCGGTCGCGTCAAGGAGGCCTTCGCCTGCGGTACGGCGGCGGTCGTGACGGCCATCGGGGAGGTTCGTCACGCTGCGGGCGAATTCAGGATCGGTGATGGTGGCGAAGGACCTGTCACACAACGAATTCGCACTACGCTCACCGGTATTCAGCGCGGCAAGATTGCAGATCCATTCGGCTGGATCCACAAGGCGTCTTAAGCGATTTTTCCTGGAATCCGTGTGCAGGCATACAAACCATCACTCGCCGCTTGACGCATTTGCCGACGACAGGATCCATCCAATCCACTTAACATCGACGATCGATCGCGCGAGCACAAAACCGCCGGGTCGCAATTGTCGTCTCGCCGCGCTGAGCCGGTGCGGAGTTACTCGACGCGGCAATTGCATCGCGCGAACTTGCGATAGAGCTGAAGCGCTAGCCCGCCGGCCACAACGATCAATGCGCGACCGACACTCGAGTCGACACTCGTCATGACCTCGGTGAGATAGATCGCGGCTCCTGCTACCAGGGGATGAGAGAGCCCCTTGTCACGAAATTCATCCATTTGAATTCTCCAACGTATAGACCACGGTCGGACAACCCGCGCAACGCCTTCCCACTTGATGTCGAAGGCGACTTTGTCGCTGATTCGCTGAAATGTTTCGCATACCTGATTTCGTCTTTCCATGATCGACCGATCGTCCTGTCTGGCTGGTGCACTGTTCCTTTTCCTCTTCCCGAGAACGTAAGCGAATCATATTGATCGTGCGACTGCAATTCAATTACCTCACGGGTAATCGAGGCGCTTCGATGAGGCGGGCGCGCGATACGGTTTTTTTCAGTCAGCCACGATTGCACGAAACGAGGAGTGTGTAGGGAAACGAAGCTGCCGTGGGTGCGCTCACGTCCTTCATGACTGGCCTCTGCCCTTCAACGATCGCCGCTGCAGGATCGCGAAAGAGACCGCGACTCGAACTGCGCGCGTTTTGATGCCGAACTCCCTGGAAAACCATATATGATTAAGAGTGCGAATAAAACGTTTTGTGACATGGGTGTAAGCATAGGGTGCGCGCCTGCGATTCGCACGCGGTCTTCAACCAACGTGCCAGGAGCCTGCGCAACTGGTTGGGCGGTCGATACCCTGGTTTAGAGGAACCGGATCGAAGACCCTTTCCCGACGGGGAAAGGGCTCGAACGAGGCATTCTGCGGCGGCGGGTTTGGGTGGTGCTCCCGCCGCTCAAACTCGCTTCACGCCTTCCACGCGTAGGGCTGGAACATTTCTTCGAGGGGCGGCTGGGTGACGCTCGCGGTGTAGTTCGTGATCGTCGAGGCGGCGACCACGAGGATGACGTCGAGCACGAGTGCCTGATCGAAGCCAGCTTCGGTGAACGCAGCGATGTCGTGATCGTCGACGTGGCCGCGCTTTTCGATCAGCGTGCGTGCCAGACGCGAGAGCGCCGCGAGTTTCGGGTCCTGCGGAAGGCGGCGTTCGCGGATCGCCTGCACGTCGGCCTCGCTCAGGCCTTCCTTGAGACTGAGGCATGAATGGAATGCGACCGGCCAGGTGGCGCCATTGGTCACCGCATTGGTGAGCAGCAGCGTCTGGACGTGTGCTTCGGAAAAGTTGCCGCCATGCGCCTGCTGAAACAGGCCGACGAGGCCATTGATCAGCTTCGGCGAGCCGGCAATTGCGCCAGCGATATTTGGCACCATGCCGAAGGCCTGGGCAAGCCCGTTCAGCGCGGGCTTCGATTGTTCAGGTGCGGATTCGAGCGTATAGATGGGGAAGTGAGCCACGGTATTTCCTTGAAAGTCGAAGGTATCGCTGATATCGATCAGGCGACAAGCACAGATTAGTGAGAGAAACGAGCCTCGCCAATTACATCGCTGGTAATCAGCGAAGCGAATCAGTCACGGGACGCGTGCCTCGCACCTCTCGCCAATCGCGGAGCAATCCACCCCTCATGGTCTTTCCGTATGTATGAGAACAAACGGTCCGTTGCGATCGATGTGCAATCGCGCTCGACCGGACAGCGGAAATGATCGATTCGCGACGATTTCGAGCAATTACGTCGCAGGTAATCTTCCCTGCGGTACGCCTGCTGGCGCACGGCCGCTCGTGTGTGCGACGAGAAGCTATATTGAGCAGTGACGACATTCACGTATGAGCACGCCGGGTGTCCGTCCTGGCGTTGCGCACGCTGTTGGGCTCGCGCGAGAACATTCGTCGCGAGGTGCCGTTCGTAAGTCGACACTGGGGGGAGCATGGGAAGTCGCCTTGGAGGACAAGTCGTTTGTGTCACGCTGGCATTTGCCATCGCGGGCGGCGTGCCCCGTGCCAGCGCACAAACAAGCGTAAGTCCAACTGTCACGTCCGCGCAAACGGCGGCGGTTGCGACGTCCGCGCCGCGACGGAGGTCCGATGCCATGCTGGCTGGCGACGTCCGTCGGGCCCTCGTGCGCAATCCTGGGGTGAACTCGATGAATATTCACGTACAGGTGCGCGGTGGCATCGTTACGCTGACTGGGTGGGTACCACAGCGCTCGCAGATCGAGCGGGCCAGTATCGCGGCAAGATCAGTTCGCGGCGTCAGAGCGGTTTCGAATCGTTTAACGGTACGAACGGGGCGCGGCGGCGGTCGTTGAGCCGCACCGATTGGGACGGCACACCCATACCAGACAAGCGCGAATGACTGCTCGCCATTTTCGGAACGACAGTGCAGAGGGCCGACCGCTACGTGTAGGCCGCGTTACCCCGCCGCCTTGCCCCCAAGATCGACCGTATCGACAAAATCCTCCGTCACACGAGGCAGCGTCCGTCCACGTTTCTTGACAAGCGCAATCGGGCGCACGAATGCCGGATCATCGATCGGCCGCATAACGAGACCTCGCTCCGCGTGCACTTCGCGCGCGGACTCCGGAAGGACCGAGATCCCGAGGCCGCCGCGCACCATCGCAACGGCGGTCATCATGTACATCGGCTCGCACGCGATATCGGGCGTGCAACGGGCGTTCGCCAGCGCGGCGTCTACGACAGCGCGCACACTCGTTCCCGGCGCGGTCAGCACGAGCGGCATCGAAGCGAAGTCGTCGACCGTCACCTTGCGCTTGCGGGCTAGCGGGTGGGTCTTCGGGCACACGATCACCAGCCGGTCTTCGCCCGTCTGCAGGACATCGAGCGTCGCATCGACGCTGTGCCCGCCCGTCAGACCGATATCCACCTCTTCATTGCGCACGAGCGCGTTGACAGCGCTCGCGACGACATCGCGAACCTGAAACCGCGCCTGTGGCACGCGCTGGCGAAACGCCCGGATCAACTCGGGCAGCGCGCTGGCGGCGAAGGTCGGCAGGCACGCGAGTCGCACCGTGCCGCTCGACCCGTCGCCGAGCGCGCGCGCATCTCTAAGAGCCTGCTCCATATCGCTTAGCGATCGCGTCAGGATAGGCAGCAATTCGCGGCCCGTCTGGGTCAGCGCAACGCTGCGGCTGTTGCGATCGAACAAACGCGCACCCACCGTTTCCTCGAGGCGTCGAATCTGCACGGTCAGCGCGGGCTGCGACAAATGCAGCCGCGCCGCCGCGCGCGTGAAGTTGCCCGCGTGCGCCACGGTCACGAAAGCACGAATGTCGCGTAGATTGAGATCCATAACGAACTGTGATTGCTACGATCAATTCATTTCAATTGCGTTATTGAAGCGCCGAACTTACGCTGGTCCGCACTAAAAGACAAGACTGGAGACACAACATGCTGCCTTTGCTGGGGCTCGTGACGATCGTGGTGCTGCTGGCCGCGATTCTTTCAAAACGTATGTCGCCGCTCGTCGCGCTCATCATCGTGCCGCTCGTCGCGTCGCTGATCGGCGGATTCGGCTTTCAGACGAGCAAGTTCGTCATCGACGGATTGAAAGGCCTCGCGCCGGTCGTCGGCATGTTCGTGTTCGCGATTCTCTATTTCGGCACGATCACGGATGCGGGCACGCTCGATCCGATCATCGACCGCATCCTGCGCACAGTCGGCACCAAACCGACGCGTATCGTGGTGGGCACGACGCTGCTCGCGCTGCTCATTCACCTCGACGGCTCGGGCGCGGTCTGCTTTCTCGTCACCATCCCCGCCATGCTGCCGCTATACGAGCGCCTGAACATGGACAAGCGCGTGCTCGCGGCGGCCGTTTCGATGGCGGCCGGCATCAACTTCCTGCCGTGGACGGGGCCGATGATCCGCGCATCGGCGTCGCTGCATCTGCCGATTTCTGCGCTTTTCAATCCGTTGATTCCGGTCCAGGCGATCGGCCTCGTGTTCGTGTTCAGCATGGCCTGGTGGCTCGGCCGGCGCGAGGAAAAGCGCCTCGGCTATTCTTCCGCCAGCGGCACAGTTCCGCTACCCAAACGCGAGCTCACACCCGAGGAACAGGCGCTGCGCCGCCCGAAGCACTTCTGGTTCAACATCGTGCTGACGATCGTCGTGCTCGGCACGATGGTCGTGATGGGCGAGAAAATTCCGCCCGCGATCATGTTCATGGTGGGCTTGTGCATCGCGCTGATGGTGAATTACCCGAACGTCGACATGCAGCGCAAGCGCATCGACGCCCACGCGCGCGCCGCGCTGATGATGGCGGGCATTCTGCTCGCAGCGGGCGTGTTCACCGGCATCATGCAGGGCAGCGGCATGCTCAAGGCGATGGCGCAGGCCGCGGTCGGTTTCGTGCCGCCTGCGTTTGCGGGGCACATTCCGGTCGTGCTCGGCGTGCTGTCGATGCCGCTCTCGATGCTCTTCGACCCCGATTCGTTTTATTTCGGCGTGCTGCCGGTGATCGCCGAAGTGGCGTCGCAGCTCGGCGTGCCGGCGGTGCACATCGGGCAGGCCGCGCTGCTCGGCCAGATGACCACCGGTTTTCCCGTGAGCCCGCTCACGCCCGCGACGTTTCTCGTCGTCGGCCTGTGTGGAATCGATCTCGCGGATCATCAGAAGTTCACGTTTCCGCTGCTGTTCGGCGCGTCGATCGTCATGACGATCGCGTGCGTCGTGCTGGGCGTGTTTCCGCTGTAAAGAGGAGTGGCAGAAATCATGAACCGGACCGAATCACCAAGGCGCGTACGGATAGGCGCGGGTGCAGGCTACTCGGGCGACCGCATCGAACCCGCTGTCGAACTCGCCGAGCATGGCGCGCTGGACTACCTCGTGTTCGAATGCCTCGCGGAACGCACGGTCGCGATCGCCCAACAAACGCGCCGTCACGATGCCGCTCTCGGCTACGATCCGCTGCTCGAAGCCCGCATGCGCGCCGTACTGCCGGTCGCCGTGCGCAACCGCGTACGGATCATTTCGAACATGGGCGCGGCCAATGCACGCGCGGCGGCGATCAAGACGGCGCGGATTGCGCAGGAACTTGGACTCAGCGGACTGAAGATTGCCGCAGTTACCGGTGACGATGTGCTCGATGTCGTCCTGCGTTCCCAACTGCGCTTCGAAGAGTCCGGCGACGATGTCGGCGCCTACACGGACCGCATCGTTTCGGCAAATGCGTATCTCGGCGCAGCGCCGATTGTGGAGGCGCTCGCGGCGGGCGCGGATATCGTGCTCACGGGTCGCGTCGCGGACCCGTCGTTGTTCGCCGCGCCGCTCATTCACGAGTTCGGCTGGCGCATGGACGACTGGAATACGCTCGGGCAGGCGACCGTGGTCGGTCATTTGCTCGAATGCGCGGGACAGGTGACAGGCGGCTATTTCGCCGATCCGGGTTTCAAGGACGTGCCGGATCTCGCGCGGCTAGGTTTTCCGATCGGCGAAGTGAGCGCCGATGGCAGCGTCGTCGTGACGAAGGTGCCGCATGCGGGCGGCCGCGTGACCGAGGCCACATGCAAGGAGCAGTTGCTCTACGAGATTCACGATCCGCAACGCTACTTTCAGCCCGATGTCGTTGCTGACTTCAGCGGGGTGCGTGTCGTGGAAGAGGCGCAAGACCGCGTGCGCGTGACGGGCGGACGCGGCAGTACACGCACGGGGACACTGAAGGTATCGGTCGCGTATGTCGATGGCTATATCGGAGAGGGGCAGATTTCCTACGGCGGACCGGGCGCGGTTGAACGTGCGCGACTAGCGCTCGACATCGTGCGGGAGCGCCTCGCGACCACGGGCGTCGACACGAGCGAACTGCGTTTTGACCTGATCGGCGTGAATGCGCTCTATGGCGACGCCCTCGCGGCACGTCACGACGCGCCGTACGAAGTGCGCGTTCGCGTGGCAGGGCGCGCGGCGAACGCAAAGGAAGCGGCGCGCATCGGCAACGAGCTCGAGACGCTCTACACCAACGGACCTGCGGGCGGCGGGGGCGTCACGAAATCGACTCGTGAGGTGCTCGCCGTGCAGTCTGTCTTGCTGCCACGCGAACAGGTAAATCCGGTATTCCAGTTTGTCGAGGCAAGCGATGAAACTGCGTGAACTGGCCCATGGCCGCACTGGCGACAAAGGCAACACGCTGAATATTTCGGTGATTTGCTACGACGCGAAGCACTACGCCCATCTGCGCAACGTCTTGACGCCGGAGCGCGTCAAGGCGCATCTCGCCGACGTCGTCAAAGGCGAGGTCGTGCGCTACGAACTGCCGCTTCTCGATGCGTTCAATTTCGTGCTCGGCAACGCGCTGGGTGGGGGCGTGACGCGTTCTCTGGCGCTGGATGCGCACGGCAAGTCGATGAGCATGGCGCTCCTCGATCTCGAAATTGACGACCTTCCTGAATGAGCGCATGGCGGCGCGCTTTCCGAAATGCGCCGTGTGACACCCGGGGTTAGCTTTAAGGGTTCTCCCCAGTGCAGACCCATGTCCTAAAATTTGTATGATGACCCTATGACATGGCAAATCTGCTGATATGTTCGAGAAGATTCCCAACCGGGCGCTGAGCGACACGGTCGCGCAACAGCTGCTCGCACAGATCGACAAAGGCACGTTCGCGCGCGGCGGCAAGCTGCCGACGGAAGCCGTGCTCGCCCTGGAGTTCGGCGTCAGCCGCACGGTGATCCGCGAGGCCATTTCGCGTCTGAAGAACGAAGGCGTGGTCGAGCCGCGTCAGGGCAGCGGCGTGTACGTGGCCGCGCATGGCGCGATCCGGCCGCTGCGCATCGACTACGCGGAAGCGATGGAAGGCGGCTCGGTGCTGCAGATCCTTGCGGTGCGCCGCGCGATCGAAGCCGAAGTCGCGGCGGAAGCCGCCATGCGCCGCACCGACGCCGACATGGTGGCGATCGACGCCGCACTCAAGAAGATCGATGAGGCCGTCGCCGAAGGCCGCGACGGCGTTGCCGAAGACGTCGCGTTTCACCGCGCGATCGCCAGCGTGACGGGCAATCCGTACTTTCTGAAGACGCTGACGTTTCTCAATCAATACCTCGAAGCGGGCACGGTCATCACGCGCCGCAACGAGGCGCTGCGCGAGGACTTCTCGCGGCAGGTGCGCGACGAACACGCCGCGATCGCCGCCGCGATCCGCGCAGGCGACCCGATGGCCGCGCGCAATGCCGCGCAAACCCACATGTACAACGCGGCGCGCCGTCTGGCCGAAGCCGGTATCGGCTGAGTTCGCAGATGCATTCGCTCGCGCAATCCGCGGCGCACTGTCTGCAGCCCTGTTCGTAGAGGAAAAGGTATGTCGAGAAATGTCGGAGTGATCGGTCTGGGCGCGATGGGCATGGGTGTCGCGCGTTCGCTGCTGCGCGGCGGTTTCAATGTCCATGCATGCGACGTGCGCCGCGAAGTGCTCGACCAGTTCGTGGCCGCCGGCGGCACGGCCTGCGCGAGTCCCGCCGAGCTTGGCGCGCGGTGCGACGTGGTCGTCACGCTCGTCGTCAATGCCGCGCAAACGGAAACGGTGCTGTTCGGCGAGCAGGGTGCGGTGCATTCGATGAAGCCGGGTGGCGTCGTGATTGCGTGCGCGACGGTTGCGCCCGACTTCGCGATCGACCTCGGCCGCCGTGTGGAAGCGGCCGGCCTGCAACTGCTCGATGCACCCGTATCGGGCGGCGCGGCGCGCGCGGCATCGGGCGAAATGACGATGATGACGTCCGGGCCCGCCGCCTCGTATGCCGCGTGCGAGGACGTGCTCGCCGCGATGGCGGGCAAGGTGTACCGGCTGGGCGAGCAGCATGGCGCGGGCTCGAAGGTGAAGATCATCAACCAGTTGCTCGCGGGTGTGCACATCGCCGCCGCCGCCGAGGCGATGGCGCTCGGTCTTCGCGAAGGCGTCGATCCCGATGCGCTCTACGACGTGATCACGCACAGCGCCGGTAACTCGTGGATGTTCGAGAACCGCGTGCCGCACATTCTCAACGGCGACTACACGCCGCTGTCAGCGGTCGACATCTTCGTCAAGGATCTCGGCCTCGTGCTCGATACCGCGCGACGCTCGAAGTTTCCGCTGCCGTTGTCGGCGGCTGCGCATCAGATGTTCATGATGGCCTCGACGGCAGGTCACGGCGGCGAAGACGATTCGGCCGTGATCAAGATTTTCCCGGGCATCGATGTGCCCGCGAAGCGCTGAGCGGGAAGGGTGCAACAACATGACAAACACGAACGCCTCTGCCGCAAAGCCGCTGCTCGGCTGCATCGCCGACGATTTCACGGGCGCGACCGATCTCGCGAACATGCTGGTGCGCGGCGGGATGCGCACCGTGCAGACGATCGGCGTGCCCAGCGCCGACACGCGCATCGAAGCCGACGCACTCGTGGTCGCGCTGAAGTCGCGCACGATCGCTGCTGCCGACGCCGTGGCGCAGTCGCTTGCCGCCCTCGAATGGCTGCGCGCGCAAGGTTGCCGCCAGTTCTTCTTCAAGTACTGCTCGACCTTCGATTCGACTGATCAAGGCAACATCGGGCCCGTGGCCGACGCGCTGCTCGACGCGCTGTCGACCATCGAAGGCGACGTGCCGTTCACCATCGCCTGTCCCGCGTTTCCGGAAAACGGCCGCACGATCTATCGCGGGCATCTGTTCGTTGGTGACGTGCTGCTGAACGAGTCGGGCATGGAGCATCATCCGCTTACGCCGATGACGGACGCGAACCTCGTGCGCGTGCTGCAACGTCAGACGCGCTCGAAAGTCGGTCTCGTGAGATACGACGCCGTGGCGCGAGGCGCGCAAGCCGTGCGCGCCTCGATCGGCGCGCTGCGGGCCGACGGCGTGCGCATGGCAAACGCCGATGCCGTCTCGGATGCCGATCTCTACACGCTCGGCGAGGCGTGCGCGGACCTGCCGCTGATCACGGGCGGTTAGGGCGTCGCGCTCGGGTTGCCCGCGAATTTCCGCCGCGCCGGTTTGCTCGCCGATGCCGCCGATGCAGGCGAATTGCCGCGTATCGACGGCGCGTCGGCGGTGCTGGCGGGCAGTGCGTCGAAGGCGACGAATGCCCAGGTGGCCGCATGGCGCGAAACGCGTCCCGCGTTCCGCATCGACCCGCTTGCGGCGGCGCGCGGCGAGCCCGTCGTCGAGCAAGCGTTGGCCTTCGCGCGCGAGCACATGCACGCGGCACAGCAACCCGTGCTGATCTACGCGACGGCATCGCCCGACGAGGTGAAGGCGACACAGCGCGAACTCGGTGTGGCGCAAGCCGGCGAACTGGTCGAGCGCACGCTCGCGTCGATTGCGCGCGGGCTGCGCGATTTCGGCGTACGCAAGTTCGTTGTCGCGGGCGGCGAGACCTCGGGCGCGGTGGTGCAGGCGCTGGGCGTCGACATGCTGCGCATCGGCAAGCAGATCGATCCAGGCGTGCCCGCCACCGCCACGATCGCGGCCGAACCGCTTGCGCTCGCGCTCAAGTCCGGCAACTTCGGCGCAGTCGACTTCTTCGCGAAGGCGCTGCATATGCTCGACGGAGGTGCGAAATGACGGCGGCCATTCACACGAGCAGCGAAGCGAAAGTCCGCGAAGAAATCTGCGTGACGGGCGCGAGCCTCTACGAGCGCGGCTACACCGTCGGCAGCGCGGGCAACATCAGCGCGGGGCTCGACGACGGCTGGCTCATCACGCCGACGGATGCCTGCCTGGGTCGGCTCGATCCCGCGGAGATCGCGAAGGTCGACCTCGACGGCAATGCGGTTTCGGGCGGCAAGCCGTCGAAAACGCTGGCGCTGCATCGCGGCGTCTACGAGCGTAACCGTGAAGCGCGCGGCATCGTGCACACGCATTCGACACACCTTGTCGCGCTGACGCTCGCGGGCGTCTGGAGCGACGCCGACGTGTTGCCGCCCATCACGCCGTACTACGTCATGAAGGTCGGGCACGTTCCGCTGATCCGCTACCGGCGTCCTGGCGATCCGCAAGTCGCGCAACAGATCGCCTCGCTCGCCGATGGCGTGCGCGGCGTGCTGCTCGAGCGGCTCGGGCCGGTCGTGTGGGAGCGTTCCGTTTCGCAGGCTTCGTACGTGATCGAAGAACTGGAAGAGACGGCGCGTTTGTGGCTGATGACGAACCCGCGCCCCGCGCCGCTCGACGACACCGCGCTCGAAGAGTTGCGCACGGTGTTCGGCGCGCGCTGGTAACGCTTACCGTATTCAAGGAGTCGCTTCGATGCCACGCTTCGCCGCCAATCTTTCGATGATGTACAACGAACACGCGTTTCTCGACCGCTTCGCTGCTGCCGCGCGCGACGGTTTCGAGGCTGTGGAGTTTCTGTTCCCTTATGAGTTTCCGGCCGCCGACATCAAGCAGCGTCTTGACGACAACGGCCTCACTCAAGCGCTGTTCAATGCGCCGCCGGGTGACTGGGCGGCGGGCGAGCGCGGGACCGCGTCGCTGCCGGGCCGCGAGGACGAGTTTCGCCGCAGTATCGAGACCGCACTCGAATACGCGCGTGTACTCGGCAACGACAAGCTGCACGTGATGGCCGGGTTGATCAAACCGGAGCAATCGCGCGCCGCGCATCGCGAGGTGTATCTGAAGAACCTTGCCTATGCGGCGCAGGCCGCCCAGGCGGACGGCATTACCGTCGTCATCGAGCCGATCAACACACGCGATATTCCCGGCTTCTTTCTGAACCGGCAAGACGACGCGCAGGCGATCTGCGCGGAAGTCGGTGCGCCGAACCTGAAAGTGCAGTTCGATCTCTACCACTGCCAGATTGTCGAAGGCGATCTCGCCGTCAAGCTCAAGCGTGACATCAAGGGCATCGGGCATATCCAGATTGCGGGCGTGCCCGAGCGGCACGAGCCGGATCTTGGCGAAGTGAACTACCCGTATCTGTTCTCGCTGATCGACGCACTTGGCTACGACGGCTGGGTCGGTTGCGAATATCGGCCGCGCGCCGGCACATCGGAAGGGCTTGGATGGATCAGGCCGTACCTGAAGGCGCGCAGCTGAGCGCACAGACCTGAGCGCATTCGACGGACACACTGGAGGAACCACAGCGACATGAAAGTACTGATCACGGGCGGTGCGGGATTTCTGGGCCAGCGTCTCGCGCGCGAGCTGCTCGCACGCGGCGAACTGAAGGGCGCGGACGGGCAGCGCGAGCCGATCACCGAACTGGTGCTGCTCGACGTCGTCGCGGCGCCGGGACCGGCTGACGAACGCGTGCGTGTGGAAGTTGGCGACATCGCCGAGCGCAGCGTGCTTGAACGCATCATCGACGAGAAGACGGCGGCGATTTTTCATCTCGCGGCGATCGTCAGCGGCCAGGCGGAAGTGGACTTCGATCTCGGCATGCGGATCAATCTCGACGCCTCGAGGCTGCTGCTCGACGTGTGCCGCGAGCGCGGGCATCGGCCGCGCGTCGTGTTCACGAGTTCGGTCGCCGTCTATGGCGGCGATCTGCCCGAGGTCGTCCACGACGACACCGCCTTGAATCCGCAGTCGTCGTACGGCGCGCAAAAGGCCGTCGCCGAGTTGCTGCTCAACGATTTCTCGCGGCGCGGTTTCGTCGATGGCCGCGCGCTGCGTCTGCCGACCATCAGCGTGCGGCCAGGCAAGCCGAATGCAGCGGCGTCCTCGTTTGCCAGCGGCATCATTCGCGAGCCGCTCAACGGTGAGCCGACGGTGTGCCCGGTGAGCGGTTCGACGCGGCTGTGGCTGCTCTCGCCGCGCAAGGCCATCGAATGCCTCATTGCCGGATGCGAGGTCGACGGCGCCGCGCTCGGCAACCGGCGCACGGTGAATCTGCCGGGCGTCTCGGTGACGGTCGACGAGATGATCGTCGCGCTGCGCGACGTGGCGGGCGATGCCGTCGCGGCACGGATCGAATGGAAGGCGGATGAGCGTGTGGAGAAGATCGTCGGCAGCTGGCCCGCGCAGTGGGACATTGCACGCGCGACCCAGCTTGGCCTGCAAGGCGACGCGTCGTTCAAGGATATCGTGCGCGCGTTCGTCGACGATGAACTCGGCGGGAAGATTGCGCAGCATTGATTGCCTGCCCGGCTTCTTGCGCGAGAAACAACACGCGCCGCCATCGCAGACCTGAGTCTTTGCGAGGCGGCGTTCTCGTTTTACCGCAGCTGGAGACCTTCGCGGTGCTGCGGGCCGCGCGGACCGTAGTCGAGTTCGGCGCCCAGATTGCTGCTGCGCGTGATCGGCGCGGGTGCATCGCAGGCGTCCATGATCGATTCGACGAAAACCAGTCTGTCGTTCGGCGCGGCGAGGGCGTTTTGCAGATCCCCGCAGGTCCTGGCCACGAACGACTGCACGGCGGCGCCCGGATGGAGCACTTTCGGCAGCTCCGCGTAGGCCCAGTTCGCGATGTCGTTGTAGGGCTCGGTCTTGCCGAGGTAGCCGCGTTCGATGGTGTAGCCGCCATTGTTGATCAGCAGGATTGCCGGCTTGTGGTCGTGGTGCAGAATGGTCGACAACTCCTGCGCCGTGACCTGGAACGAACCATCGCCGATGAGCAACACGTGGCGGCGTTCGGGCGCCGCAGTCAGCGCGCCGAGCAGGGCGCCGACCGAGTAGCCAATCGATCCCCAGTTGATCGATCCGATGAATGTGCAGCCCGGCGGCAACTTCAGGCCGAGCAGGGAAAACGACGTACCGTTGTCGACATACAGGACGTCGCCGGGTCGCAGATAATCCTGGACAGCCTGCCAGTAGGCGGCTTGCGTCAGCTTCGCGGCAGCCTCGACGTGCATGCGGGCGGCCGGCGCGTCGACCGGGCCTTGCACGCGCGTCGCAACCTGCGGGATGGCATCGATTACGCCCCGTAGCACCTCCTTGAGCGTCACCGCCTGATAGTTGTCTTCGCCGATGTCAATGGCGTGCGCACGCGCGTGGATCGTGCGGGCCGGAAGCGTTGCCGAGAAATCGCCCGTGGTCACTTCGATCGGCCGGTAGCCCACGGCGAGCAGGCAGTCGCTGCTCTCGATCGTCTCCTGTACCCCAGGCTCGCTGCCGTTGCCGGCGTAGATGCCGACATACTGCGGGTGCGATTCGTCGATCACGCCCTTGGCGGCGTTGATCACCGCGACCGGGGCCTGCAGCTTTTCCGCGAGCGCCACGAGTTCGGGGGCGACGCCGAACCGGTCGGCGTCCGTATCCACGAGGATCGCCGGTGCCGTTGCTGCGGAAAACTGTTGGGCGAGCGCGGCGATGCACGTTTGCAACCGTTCCGGATCGCTCGGAACGTGGGCAAGAACGAGCGGCGCGGCCGGCACCTCGATCTCGAGGTAGGCGATGTCGGAAGGCAGCTCCATATAAACCGGGAGCTTTTCCCGCCAGGCGGTGAGGATCAGCCGGTCGATCTCCACGACGGCGTTGCGCGGCGTGATCCTCGCCTGGGCGACCGTCACCGGCGCATAGGCGCGCAGGAAGTGGTCGAAGTTGCCGTCGGCCATGGTGTGATGCATGCCGAGGCCGCGATCGATGGAGCGCAGCGGGATCGAACCGCTGATGCAGATGACGGGGACGTGCTCGGCGTAGGCGCCGGCCACGCCGTTCAGTGCGCTCAACGCGCCGACCCCGTTCGTGACGAGCAGCGCGCCCAGGCCGTTGAGCCGCGCATAACCGTCCGCGGCATAAGAGGAGGTCAACTCGCCCGTGGTGCCGACCCATTCCAGCGCACCGGTATCGTGGAGTTGCTGCAACAGCGCGAGATTGTAGTCGCCAGGGACGCCAAACAAATGACGAATGCCGGCTTCCTCGAGGCGGCGCAACAGGAAGTCGCCAATCGTCATGCGTTGGGTGAGTTTTGCCGTGTTCTGCGTGGCTTCCATGGAGGACTCCTTAGTGGGTCATTGGAGGAATGTACGGTACCGGTGATCCATCGCACTCCGCGGAAACGGTGCCGCGCAAGTCGGTCTGCGGTACAACGGATTCGCAGTCTAGGCACTGGGCAAAAACAGCAGCGTGACCGGGCCATTACAAAAAAATATCAGGGAGAGAACACGCTGCACTTCGTCATTTCTCTGTAATGATTGAGTAACGGCCCTGTTGGAACGCACTGCCTAGACTGCTATCACGCCTGGCTGGCATAGGGGCGCAAAACGAGCACAGAATCAGTGACACGCGCATGAGAGTGCAGGGATCGACGCCATGAAAATTCTCGTCATCGAAGACGAAGCCAAGACCAGCGAGTACATCCAGAACGGCTTGACGGAAGCCGGCTACGTGGTGGACGTGGCCACGAACGGCATCGACGGGCTGCACCTCGCACAGGAGATGGCTTACGACCTGATCCTGCTCGACGTGATGATGCCGGAGATGGACGGCTGGACCGTCATGAAGAAGCTCGGTGCCCGCATCAAGACTCCAGTGTTATTCCTGAGCGCACGCGGCACGCTGGAAGACCGGCTCAAGGGCCTCGATCTCGGCGCCGACGACTATCTCGTCAAGCCTTTCTCGTTTGCCGAGTTGCTGGCGCGTATCCGCATCATACTGCGGCGCGGCCAGCCACAAAAGCAGGAGGAGCAGGTCTTCGAAGTCGGGGATCTGCGGGTCGATGTGCCGAAGCGGCGAGTCGACCGGGGCGGCGCGCGCCTCACGCTCACCAACAAGGAATTCAACCTGTTGGCGTTCTTTCTGGAGCATCAAGGTCAGGTACTATCGCGCGCCCTGATCGCTTCGCGCGTCTGGGACATGAACTTCGACAGCGACAGCAACGTGGTCGATGTGGCGGTGCGCCGGCTGCGGCAGAAGATCGACGACCCGTTCCCGATTCGTCTGATTCATACGATTCACGGCGTGGGATACCGTTTCGAGTACGAAGCATGAAGCGGCTTTCGCTCACCACGCGCCTTGCGGTGTTATACGCGCTCATCGTTTTTACCGCGATGGCGTTGCTCGGCACCTTGCTGTATCGCGGGTTGGAGCGGCAGTTGATCGTGCGCGACGACGCGGCGCTGGTGACGCGTGTGGACCAGCTTCGCACGCTGATGAACGATGTCGACGTGCGCGAGCTGATACGCGACAAGCCCCATCTTTTCGCGAACATGCTCGGCAATACGGAATCGCTGCTGATCGTGGGCTTTCCGGGTGAAGCGCCGCTCATTGCGGTGAATCCCGGTCACAGGGCGGTGCCGGACATGAAGCCGGTGCCGGTCGACATGCCGCTCACACTCGGCGCCGTGCAGCATACGGTTGCGGCCGATGGGACGCCGTTCATCTACGTCGCCGCTGCGGCGCACGACGTAGCCGGGAAACAGGACCTGCAGATCATCTCCGGCCGCTTGCTGACCGAGCGTACGCAATTGCTGCGGGCATATCGGAACCAGATACTGCTATTCGCCTCCGCTGGCGCAACTATCGTCGCGTTGCTCGCGTTCGTCCTCGCGCGCCGCAACATGCAGCCGTTGCGTGTTCTCGCGGCGCAAACCGGGGCGATCGGCGTCAGCACGCTTTCGACGCGCATCGAGCAACGCGCCACGCCGCCCGAACTCGACGCACTGATCGCCGCATTCAACGGCATGCTCGACCGGCTCGAGCGCGGGTTCACCCAGTTGAAACAGGTATCGGCCGACATGGCGCACGACCTGCGCACGCCCATCGGCAATCTGCTCGGGCAGACCGAAGTCGGCTTGAGCCAGACGCGCGACATCGCGTATTACCAACGGCTACTCGGTTCGAATTACGAGGAGCTGCAACGCCTGTCGAAGATGATCGACAACATGCTGTTCCTCGCGCGCACCGAGCAGGCCGATAACGCCATCGAGCGCAAGGACGTGCCGCTCGCGGTGGAATTCGAGCGCATGCAGGAGTACTTCGAAGGCCTCGCGGAGGACCGCAACGTGAGCCTCGAATGGCGCGGCGAAGGCCACGTATGCGCGGATCCGGATCTGCTGCGCCGTGCGCTGGGCAATCTGCTTGCGAATGCCTTGCGGTATGCGGAGCCGGGTACGGCCATCTCGACCGTGGCGCAGCAAGGACCGGAGGCCACGACGCTCCATGTCGAAAACCGCGGACCGACGATCGAGCCGCATCATCTCGAACGGATCTTCGACCGCTTCTATCGGGCCGATCCGTCACGGCACCGCTCGTCGGAGTCCAGCGGGCTAGGGCTTTCGATCGTGCGCAGCATCATGTTGCTGCACGGCGGCACGTGGCAAGCATCCAGCAGCAACGGCGTGACGCGCTTTACGCTCGTGTTCCCGCGGCAGCGCGAGCGGCGCAGCCAGTAGGCGCCCCAGGGGCGGCGGTGCGACAAACCGCGCTATGATGGGCTGCCGTGAATTGGGGAATGCGGGACGCAACTCATCGATGCGCGCGTGGGTTGCCGGTACGAGTGGAATTCAGCATCTATTCCAGTCATGAAGCCCAGTCATGAAGCGTAGAAGAAACGATGAAACAACGTACATGGCCCAGACTCGCTCTCGTTTGTTCATTCGTGGCTTTCATGCCGCTTGCGGGTTGCGTGGCCCGCGGTGCGCCGTCCTGGTCGCTCTTCGGTGCGTACTTTCCGTACTGGCTCGTGAGCGCCATGATCGGCATCGTGGGCGCGCTCGTCGCGCATCGCGTGTTCATCTCGACTGGCTGGATTCGCGTGGTGCCGTACCAGCTTTCCGTCTGCACCGCGATCGGCATCGTCGCCGGGGTGCTCGTCTGGCTGTGGGGAACGGGGCAGCTCTGACATGAAAATGGCCGGCCAGAATCCTCGACATGCATGGAAGGGCCGCGCGATCGCCGTCGTGATCGTGCTGCTCGGCGCCGCGGCGCTTTGGTACGCGTACGACCGCTCGTCGCGCTATCCGTCCACCGACGACGCGTCCATCGACGCTGACGTCGTTCACGTCGCGTCCCCGGTGGGCGGCCGCATCATACGTGTTCCCGTGGAGGAGAACCAGCATGTCGCCAAAGGCGACGTGCTGTTCGAAATCGATCCGGTGCCGTACCGGCTCGCGGTCGCGCAGGCGCAGGCCGAAGTCGAGCTGGCGCGCGCCTCGCTCGCCACGCGCCGCCGCACGCTGATCGGCGAGACGTCGAACGCGACGATCGCGGCCGACCAGACTCGTCGTGCGACGCACAACTACGACCTCGCGACGCGCAGCGTCGAGCGCCTGCGGCCGCTCGAGGCGCAAGGTTATGTGTCCGCGCAGCAACTCGACCAGGCGGTCGTGGCGCAGCGCGACGCGAGCGTCTCGCTCGCGCAGGCGAAGGTGCAGCAGCGTTCCTCTGCGCAGACGATAGGCGACGACACCGACGCGATCGCGGCGCTGCATGCGCGCGAGGCCGCGCTGGCGATCGCGCAGCGCGGCCTCGACGATACGGTCGTACGCGCGCCGTTCGACGGCTACGTGACGGGACTGACGATCCTCGCGGGCGAGACCGTCGCGCCGAACCAGTCCATCTTCACGCTGGTTCACTCGGGCGAATGGTTTGCCGTGGCGAACTTCCGCGAGACGGCGCTCGGCGCCATCGAGGTGGGCGATTGCGCCACCGTGTACTCGATGATCGACCGCAGACAGCCGATGAGCGGCAAGGTGATCGGCATCGGCGCGGGCATCATGGACACGGACCGCGTGAACCTGCCGCGCAGCCTGCCTTACGTGCAGCAGTCGGTGAACTGGGTGCGCGTGGCGCAACGCTTCCCGGTTCGCGTGCGCATCGACGCGCCGGTCAACAGACTGGTGCGCATCGGCGCCAGTGCGATCGTCGAGGTCCGGCATGGCCAGTCTTGCCGGTGACATCAGGCGGCCCGGTCCGCGGGAAATCGCCCGGCTGCTCGCGCCGTTTCCGGGGCGCGCCGCGATCGTTACACGCATCGCGCTGATCTGCGCGCTCACGGCGCTCGTGACGGTCGGCTACGGCACGCCCGGTGCCGCGACTGCCGTCTATATCGTGTTCTTCCTGAACCGGCCCGACCGCATGACGAGCGTGGTCATGTCGTTCGCCTTGATGCTGCTCGTGACCGTGATCATCGGGATCGTAATGATCTTCGCGATCCTCACGATCGACCAGCCGCCGCTGCGCGTGGCGAGCATGGCGCTCCTGTCGTTCGGACTGCTATTCGCCACGTCGGCAAGCAAGCTTCGTCCGATCGGCGCGATCCTGGCGATGATCGTCGGCTTCGGGCTCGACGAACTCGGCCTCGCGCCGCTTGGCGAAGCGGCGACGCGTGGCCTGATGTACGCATGGCTGATGGTTGCGATTCCGATCGGCGTGGCGATCGTCGTGAACCTCGTGATCGCACCGTCGCCGCGCCGGCTGGCTACCGCGCAGCTTGCGCGGCGCCTGAGGCTCGCTGCGCACCGCCTCACGGTCACGGCGAGCGACGAGGAGCGCGCCGCGTTCGAAGCGTGCATGCGCGAGGGCGATCACCAGATCCTCACGTGGCTGAAGCTCTCGACGCTCGAAGGCACGTTGACGCCGGCCGACGGCGCGGCGCTGCGCCAGGCGGCGGCGTCCACCACGGCGATCCTGGTCGCGACGGATTTTGCGGCGAGCGAGTCCGGCGCGCGCCTGGCCGACGCGTGTGCGGCACAGCTTGCCGCAACGATGACGCAGATGGCCGCGATGCTGGAGGCGGGCGGCTATCCCGTGGATGTCAAGCTCGATATGCCGCAGCTGCCCGAGGGAGCCGCGCTACCGGCGCTCGTGCTTGCCGACCTGCGCGCTGCGCTGGAGGGCTTCGCGGTGCCGCCTGCGGAAGGCGCCGCCGCGCCTGTTCCGGCTCCCGAAAAAACCGCCGAGCCTCCTGCACGCAGCGGCTTTTTCGACGCCGATGCCTTCTCGAACCCCGATCACGTCCGTTACGCGCTGAAGACTACCGCGGCGGCGATGTTCTGCTACGTGCTGTACCAGCAACTCGACTGGCAGGGCATTCATACGTGCTTCATCACCTGCTATATGGTGTCGCTCAGCACCACGGCCGAAACCGTCGAGAAGCTGACCTTGCGCATTGCGGGCTGTCTCGTCGGCGCGTTGCTCGGCACGGCGGCGATCGTGTTCGTCACGCCGCGTTTGACCTCGGTGGGCGAACTGATGGCGCTGGTGTTCGCGGGCGCCTGGCTGGCCGCGTGGGTGGCGATGGGTTCCGCCCGGATCGCCTACGCGGGCATGCAGATCGCGTTCGCCTTCTTCCTGTGCGTGATCCAGGGCGCGGCGCCCGCGTTCGACCTGACGCTCGCGCGCGACCGCGTGATCGGCATCCTGATCGGCAACGTCGTGATCTATCTGGTCTTCACGCGCGTCTGGCCGGTGAGCATCGCCAGCCGGATCGACGCGACGTTCAAGGCGCTCGTGGCGCAATGGAGCCGCATCGCGCGTGCGGCGGACGCCCGCACGCGCAGCGCGCTCGCGGCAGGCGCGCTCGCCCAGTACGGCGGACTGCGCCAGGATATCGGGCTGATCCATTACGAGCCTTCGTGGGTGCGTCCCGAGCCGGAGTGGGTGGCGAGCCGGCGGCGTGCGCTTGCGGAAATCGAGGCGCTGGAGGCGCCGCTGGTCCTGGCGGCAGGGCGCGCGGGCGCGTCGCGGCTGGGTGAGATCGCCGAGCGCCTCGCTGCCGGCGACGACACGCACGGGCAAGCCGCACAGCATGCCGCCGACATGCAGACGCGAGACATCGGGGCCACGGAGGACCGCACGGCCGACCCCGCACTCGATGCGCTCCAAAGCGTCATCGCCAGGCGGTTCGGACAGATCGCCGAGATCACGCGCCCAGCTTCGGCCACGGAGACGACGACCGATGCGCGCCCTTGAACCGACGCCCCGGCTCATCGTATTGGCCGCCACGCTGGCTGCCGCATTGGCTATATCGGGACTCGAGGGTTGTGCGACGTCGTCGATCGATCTTGCACCTGCGGCGCCGGACCGCCCCTGGCAGCCGCAGACGGACGCCGGCGGCAACATCGTGCCCGGGCCGCCGCGCAGCGCCAGCGAGGCGACGCAGGCGGGCTACACGTTGCCGCGCAGCGCCGCGCTCGCTTCGATCGAACCCGCGGCGGCGCTCGATGCGAACCACGCGTACACGCTGCCCGAGCTGATCGATCTAGCGGAGTCGACGAACCCGCTCACGCGCATCGCCTGGAACGACGCGCGCAATGCGGCGCTCGCGGCGGGCATCGCGAAGACCACCTACTTGCCGCAGCTCACCGCGACCGCCATGGGCGGATACCAGGCGGCGAGCGGCGCCGCATCGACGCCGCTGCTCGGCACCACATCGACCAACTCGAATATTCACGGCACGGTTTCGGTACTCTCGCTGCAATGGCTACTATTCGACTTCGGCGGCCGTCGTGCGCGCGTCGATGCGGCCAAACAGCTTTCCGTGGCGGCGAACGTCGCCTTCACGTCCGTTCACCAGCACGTGATCCACGACGTGAGCATCGCGTACTACGCGTACGCAGCCGCGAGCGCGCGGGAGCATACCGCGCAGCAGGCGCTCGACAACGCGGACGGCATTCTCAGCGCCGCGCGCGCACGGCGAAAGCAGGGCGTGGGCACAGTCGTCGAGGTTGCACAGGCCACGCAGAACCGCGCCCAGGCCAATCTCCTGAAGGTGCAGGCGGACGGCGCGTTGAGTGACAGCTATCTGAGCCTCGTCTCGGCGCTCGGCATCTCGCCGTTGTCGAAACCGCTGATCGCCCCATTGCCGGCGCGTATGCTCACGCCGGCGCTGCACCAGAGCGTCGATGAAATCGTGACCGATGCGATTGCGCGGCGGCCGGACGTGCAGGGCGCCTATGCGCTGGAACAGGCCAACCAGGCGAAGATCCGCGCGGCCGAATCCGCCTTCATGCCGAGGATATTTCTCTCCGCCGCGGCCGCGTACGGCACCGGCACGACGTCGATCACGGCGATTCCCCCGGTCGGCGATCAGGCGGCGACGGTGAACCTGAACGGCAGCCGCCGCAGCGGCAGCATATTCCTCGGCGTGACGATTCCGCTATACGACGGCGGCTTGCGCTCCGCCGTGCTGATGCAGGCGCGCAACGATGCGGACAGTGCGTCCGCGCAGTTGACCCATACGAGGCAAGAAGCCGTCCGGCAGATCGTTGCCGCGCAGAACGGGCTTTCGACGAGCCTCGCGTCGAACGACGCCGCGAAGGCACTGGTCGAGGCCGCGCAGACGACCTACGACGCGGCGTTCACCGCGTACCGGCACGGCGTCGGCACCATCACCGACGCGCTCCTCACGCAGAATCAGCTGCTCGCCGCGCAGAACGCGTATGCCGACAGCTACAGCGCCGCGCTTTCTGCCGCTGCGACGCTTGCGCTGGCAACGGGCGAGATCGGCTCGCCGTCCATGGTAGGCGAGCCGTCTCAGTAGGTAGGGCCACTAAATACGCTGCGCCGGGGTTCAGCTGCCGAAATACGTCATGCAAAAGCTGGCCGGGCCCACACACGTGGTCGGTGCGGGCGTATGTGAACGAGAACCCGCGGCCGAGTTGCCCGCCATCGATACGCCACCCATGTCGCGTTGCACCGAAGCTTGCGCGTATTGTGCCGCTGCGATCTTGGCCTCGGCTGCCTGAATGTCGGCCGGATAGTCGATGTCGTCGCCGCGGCCCGGGCTGTATCCGGCCTGCTCGACACGCACGAGATCCGCACGCACTTCGGCGCGGGTCAGCGGTTGAGTGGACTGCGCGAAGCTATATGCCGGGACGGCGACCGCAGAAGCCGCGACGAGAATGCTGAGAAGAAGCCTGGACATGATCAATACTCCTATATATCCGCAGAGCGGATGAGTCGGGAAGGAAAGCCGCAGCATCGACTGTGCATAGACGCGAAGACAGGCTTAGGACCGAGCGACTTGAAACATGGCTAAGCGGGGCAAGGCGTTACTGCGTGGTTGCAGTGTAGGTAGGCGCTTCGGTCGCCAAGGTTACCCGGTGATTACAAGAAAATAACGAATCATCCGTCCCTTTGATTGGATGGCCCGGCGCGGGCACGTCATTATTTCGTAATGACCGGGTAACCCTCTCGTTCGAGGCAGCTTTTTAGACTGGCCGTGTTGTCAATCGATTCGTTCACACCGCGTCATTCCAAGGAGCTGCCATGTCTTTCCCTTCCTTCCGTTCTGCCGTTGCTCATGCTGCAGCGGCGCTTTGCCTGGTTGCCGGTGCCGCGACGACAGCGCAGGCCGCGCCCATCAAGAACGTCGTCCTCGTGCATGGCGCGTTTGTGGGTGGCGCCGGATGGCGTCCGGTGTACGACATTCTCACGAAGGACGGCTACAACGTGACGCTCGTGCAAGAGCCGCTGACGTCATTCAAGGACGACGTGACGGCGACGAAGCGCGTCATCGATAGCCTGGATGGACCGTGCGTGCTCGTCGGCCATAGCTACGGCGGCGCGATCATCACGGAGGCGGGCAACGACGAACATGTGAAGTCGCTCGTCTACATTGCCGCGCATGCGCTCGATGTCGGCGAGACTGAAGTCTCGAATGGCAAGCGTTATCCGAATGCGACGCCCCATGAGGACATCGTGAAGACAGCCGACGACTATCTGTACCTGAATCCCGCCGACTATCCGCGCGATTTCGCAGCCGATCTTCCGATTGCGCAGGCTGAATTCGAGGCGCATGAGCAAATGCCGACCGCGGCAGGTGTATTCGCGTCGGAAATCCCGGATCCGGCATGGAAGATCAAGCCTACGTTCTACCTGGTTGCGAAGGCGGACAGGATCATCAACCCGGACCTCGAACGCATGTACGCGAAGCGCGCTCATGCACAGACGGTGGAAATCGATGGCGCCAGCCATTCGGTTTATGAGTCGCATCCGAAGGAAGTGGCCGCGTTGATCGAACAGGCGGCTCAACAACAGGGGCAGTGAGTCGGCGTGCGCGCGCCGGACGGCCCGTTAAGGCGGGAGGCGACCATTCCATCTAATGAGCCAGAAGGGGGTGCGGCGGAATTCTTGGACGGGTTTATGTCGTCAGCCCGAGGCTCTCCCGGTATTCAATCGGACTGAGTGCGCCAAGCGAGATCTTGATCCGTTTCTCGTTGTACCAG
>NZ_JBFRCN010000075.1:0-30793 GCF_040965835.1 Paraburkholderia sp. BR10872 | reverse complement strand
AGCAACGATGAAACTGGCCAGTCCGCGTTTCGTTCCAGTCAGCGCTCTCGCCGTGCGCGAGGCAACGCAGTGACATCGCGCACACCGCACGGCCATCGGGATCGCGACGAATCGCACCCCGCGCGCCGCACCGTTACCCCGCAGGCCGATCCTCATCAGGAACCCGATTCGCTGGAAGCATGCCGGCGCTGCACGTTGTGGAAAGACGCCACCCACGGGGTGCCGGGCGCGGGCAACGCGCGCGCCACGCTGATGCTCGTCGGCGAGCAGCCCGGCGACAGCGAGGATCGCGCGGGTCTGCCGTTCGTCGGCCCGGCAGGCGCGCTGCTCGACACCGCGCTCGAAGAGGCGGGCATCGAACGGAAGGCCGTCTATGTGACCAATGCGGTTAAGCACTTCAAATGGGAACTGCGCGGCAAGCGCCGCCTGCACAAGACGCCTGCCCAGCGCGAGGTGGAAGCCTGCGCATACTGGCTCGAACGGGAACTTGCGCAAATCAGGCCGAAGGTCGTGGTCGCGCTCGGCGCAACCGCCTTGCGCGCGATTTTGCGCGACCCGAACGCGCGGCTGAAGGCCTACATGGAACACGCGGGTCGCATCGGCGATCTCGTCATCGTGGCAACCTGGCACCCTTCGTACGCGCTACGGGCGCCGAACGTCGAGGCGCGCGACAAAGCGCGCGCGCAGATCGTCGAGGCACTGCGTCTCGCACACGCGCTTGCTGGCAAACGTTGACGAGCCGCGTCATGCAACGGTGTCGGCACGCGCGAATCGAGTCGAAGCAGACGAGCGCACGTGCCGCGACGCTGTCTTGCTCGTTTCCGGTTTCTGTGTCTTTGTCGCGCCGCCATTAGCGCGGTCCTTCGCCCCCTTCGCGCGTACTTTACGGCTCGTTTGCGCGAGCAGGCGGACGAGGCTCGCGTCGCTTGACTCGCCAGCGCGATCGCGGCGCGACATCTCACGCGTCCGCCGCTTCGCGTCGCGCTTCAGAAAGACGACGAGCGCCGCCTCGTCTGCCTTCAGTCCGCGCAGGCGCACTGCGGGTAGCGCCTGCGCGAGGGCGCCCGCCTCGAACGCTTCGATCACGGCCGGATGGATATAGCACTTGCGGCAAACCGCCGGCGTATTGCGCAGCATCTGGGAGATCTGCTTGACGGTGTCGGCGACGTGCTTGCGCGCCTGCGTCGCCGTTTGCCACTCCAGCTTGCGCAGCGCCGCAAGCGCAAACACGCTGCCCGCCCACGTGCGGTAGTCTTTTGCGGTGAAATCGGCGCCCGTGACCTCATGCAAATAGTCGTTGATGTCCGAGGAGGTGACAGAATACCGCGCGCCATCGGCATCGAGATACTGAAAGAGGTCCTGGCCCGGCAGTTCCATACAGCGCCTGACGATGCGCGCAACCCGTGCGTCGCTGACCGCGACGTCGTGCTCGATGCCGCTCTTGCCGCGAAACCGGAAGCGCAGCCGGTCAGACGACACTTCCAGATGCCGCTTGCGCATCGTGGTCAGGCCGTACGAGCGGTTCTCCCGCGCGTACTCCTCGCTGCCCACGCGAATCAGTGTGCTATCGAGCAGGCGCACGACGGTCGCCAGCACTTTGTTTCGCGGCATGCCGTCGAGCGCGAGATCGCGCGCCAGCCGGGCGCGCAGTTTCGGCAGCGCGGTGCCGAACCCCAGCAAGCGCTCGTACTTGGTCGCGTCCCGTGTTTCACGCCAATACGGGTGATAGCGGTACTGCTTGCGACCCCGCGCGTCACGGCCCGTCGCCTGCAAGTGGCCACGGCCGTCCGGGCAGATCCACACATCGGTATAGGCAGGCGGAACCGCCAGTGCGTTGATGCGGCGAATCTCGGCAGCGTCCTTGATGCGCTTGCCTCGCGTATCGAAGTAGACGAACGCTCCGTCGATCCGCTCGCGCGTGTACCCGCGATGCGAGTCATCGACATAGCGCAGGCCGCAAGGCCCGAGGTCAGTCGGCGATATGCCGCTCGCGCGCGCGGTACTTTTGCGGCCCGGCTTTCCTGAATTTGCGTGATTCTTTGCCACGGCTTGCCTCGGTCGGATTGCCTTGTTTGGGCACGACGAGCAATAGCCATGCCGCCAACGCCGGAGCGTAATTCTGCGCCGAGGCAGCGCGCAGCCGTACGTGCCGCCCTTCGTGCGAACCACCGGCCGAATCGGGAACAAGCGATGCGGCGATGCAGCAAGACCGCGGAACCCTATCTGCCCGGTCAAACCTCAAATCGGAGCCGATGATGATTGAACCACCGATCGCACTACCCGACGCAGGCCCAGGCAACGCGCCTGAACGAGTTACGTCCCTGGGCACGGAAATGAATGAACTGGCACGCCTGTATGTCGAGACCGCTGGCCGCATCGCAGAACTGAATAGCCATGCGTTCAGTACAACCCTGAATGAGCAGCGCGCAATCGCAATCGAATCGGCTAGCGAACGTTCGCCATTTGACGCATGGCGCTTGAACGCAGGCTATGCTTTAGCGGGCACAGTAAAGACTGCAGCCTACTGGCGGCACATCAACGAGATCATGCTTGGCGCGATCGTCGATTGCGTTAGCGGTATCGAAAGCCGCCTGAACCGGGACTTCATGGCCTGGAGTAACGCGTTCGAGGGCACCACCTCGTAAGGGCATGCGGCGGGGGCCCGTGCGAGGGACACACGCCCCGCTCCCAACCGGTGCTGCGCGGGGTCAACAGAAGGCCTCGCGCGCACCGCCGCAATGTTTCCTGCTGCAACGGCTGCCCCTTGGAAGAAGCCGTTCGCTCAGGAATGCGTACCGACTTTCTGGGCCAGTGCCTGGGCCATCCGGTAATGTTCTTCGACGGTTGGCAACGCCTTGCGCGCCGCCGCCTTCAGGCTGTCGTTCTTGCCGTCGCTGATTTCCTTCTGGAACGCGGCCACCGCTTCCTTGTGGCCTTCTACCCCCACCTTCTGCGCGTATGCACTGTCAAATTGCGCATCCTTGAGCGGCCGTAACGAATCGAGAATCGACGTATCGGAATTGTCCTTCGGCACCGTGACACCGTGCGGCGCCACGAGCTTTAATTGCGCTGCAAGCTTCATATGATCGGCGATCATGTGCTCTGCAAATTTGTGCACGTCCTTGTTCTTCGTGTTATGCATGGCGAGCTTCGCGGCGTCGATTTCCGTCGATCCAGACATCGATGCCGCCTGAACGAAATCGCGATCCACATCCGGCAGCGGATTTGCCGCGGTGGCGGAAGCCGCTTGGGATTCTTGTGCTGTGGCCGCGAGCGGAAGACTGCATGCCATGGCCAAACCGAGAATAGCGAAAAGGAGTTTCATGGTTGACATCCTTGGGTCGTTGAACGGTCGCGGGGCCCATATGGACCGCGCATGGGCCGTCGCGCACGGTGCGTGCCGCGACGCGTGCGGCCTCGCGCACCGCCCGGCCTGTTTTCATCGAGACACCGGGAGCTGGGTACGCGCGCTGCGCCACACGGGCATGTCCCCTGGAGACCTGTCATGAACGAACCGAAACAGACCAGCGATGCGCTCGCGCTGCTGATCGCCGACCACCGCGCCGTCGATAAGCTTTTCGATGCCTACCGGGGTGCCGGCGAGGCCACCGAAGATGCGCGCTTCACGATCGCCAAGCGAGCGTGCGAGCAACTCGCCGTGCATACGATGCTTGAGGAAGAGTTGCTCTACCCCGCTGCGAGCGAAGTACTGCCCACAGAAGCGCTTGATGTGGACGACGCTCGAGTCGAGCACTATCTCGTGAAAACGCTCATCCAGCGCTTCACCACGCTGACACCCGCGCATGCTGGTTTCGACGCGACGTTCCGTGTGCTGGCCGACCTCGTTCGCCGCCATGTCGAAGAAGAAGAGAAAGAGCTATTCCCGCTCTTGCGCCGCAGTAATCTGGACCTCGATGCGCTGGGCCGCCGTATCGCGTCGCGCAAGGCAGAGCTCGATGCAAAGCTCGAAGCCGCCGGGGTGAAGAGCACCGGCGACAAGACGTTGGTGCTCTCGCACCTCGATATGCCGCTTTGAGATACCGCCCGATGACGATGCTTCAAACACGGCGCAAATGCGAGGGATCACCGCGAAGAAGCGATGTCGCTTAAAGCTGCGGTTTGACTGGAAGCGCTTTCCCGAAGCATCGAGCGTCGCTCATGGTCGTGTATTCGCCGTACGGGTCGATGTGTTGGTAACCGTGGCGCCGATAAAAGGCGATTGCGCGCCGGTTCGCCTCACGTGTCTGCAAGATGACCCGGCGAAAGTCCATTGCGGCGGCGAGTTCTTCGAGATATCGCAGAATCGCAGCGCCGGCTCCATGGAATTCGGCACGCCGGTATATCCGCTTGAACTCCGCCACTTCAAACGAGAAACGGCGCAGGGCCCCACAGCCTATCGCCTGGCCGTCGGTGGTACGGGCAATGACAAAGGCGCCGCGCGGCGTCATCGCATCCTGCTCGTTGAATCGGGATTGGGCGCCATCACCGCAGTACAGCGCGACCATGGCGCTCAGTTCGTCGAGCAGTAAGCCCGCGTCGCGCGTAGCGGGATCCTCCCGTCGCACAGTGACCACTACGGACGACTCCTTCATCGCGCATTTCCTCCCGGACCTAGTATTACGCACTCGCGTTGTCGCGCCGCGAGGTCTAGCCGCGCGTTCAGCGCAGCAGCGCCCAGCGTGTTTTCCATGAGGTCTGAGTGCTCATCGGGGCTCTCTTCCGCTCGGGGACGCGGCATCGCGCCCAGGCCCGATTCCGCATCGCTCATGCCCGGAACAGCCGCTGGCTCCGGTGTTGGTCGAAACCGCTTTTTCATGGCACCCGTCGGCCAGGACAAGCTCGGTGCATGAGCATCGGGGAGACCGAGACCGAACAATCTCCGGATGTCGACCACTCCAGCGATGCGTCATCAATCCTCGGGACGCTCAAGATCAAGCCGCACAAACTCTTTGGCGAGTTCGCGCACGGCGAGTCGGGCTTCGTCGGCAGTTGCGAATGGCCCAGGAACGAGACAGCCGTCGAACGGGTAGATCAACTTCCCATCAGCCTTTCGCCTGATCCTTAGGTCTCCGACATATTGGCCCATCGCATTGATTTTCTGTCGGCAAACCACCTCGTAGCCCACAATTTGAAGTGCGTCTTCGGCGCGATCGGGCTTACCCATGGTTTTTCTCCCCCAAATACCGTCATAACAATCCCGCTTGATGCGCTGAGTGTCCCAGCATTTCGCGCACCTGACCTTACAATGCGTCGTGTGGGCGAGCGCTCCGCGCGCTCAGCCCGTGAGGGAAACGTTGTCCATAAGGATGCATTTACGGACACGCCTCCCTGATACTCGACAGCTGACGGCTGGCATATGCTCCTATGAGCCACCAGCAAGCTACTTCCGGCCAAAAAGAGCGATCCGACTGGCGCACTACCAGCTCGCCTCGCGCATGTCACGCGGAGGTCGATCACACGCCACACGAGGAGGTGTGCGCGGTCAGATGTCGTTTCGGCGGACAACTATCAGGGCGGCAAGACCGCTCGTTCGAGAATCCAGGAGACATAAGTGCTGAGCCCTCACGAATTTGCGACGCTCATGCTGGTCAAGTCATCGCCGGACCAGATCGACATGGGCCGCGAGGAACTCGACACACTGCTCGAGCAACAGCTCGTAGCACTCGAGAGCCTCGCCACCGGTATGCCGCGTCCGCGTATAACGGATGAAGGCGAATTCCTGCTCGAAACGATCATGCGAAAACGGTGACCGGCGCGCGGCACGCTCTTCGAAGAAGCCACCCGAAATGCGCCAGCCGGTTCCGAGGCAGCAGTGGCAGCACTCAGCTCGGCGATCACCGTGGCCAATGCGCTCTATGGGGCACTCGGGACCACCGGGCAGTCCGCGATCGAGGTTGCACAGGGCAAAGTCGATGTGATCGCCGACTCAGCGTCGAAAAGTGCGAGGCGCGTGAACCCGCAACGAGAACAAACGGCCAGGGAATGACGAGTGTCGCCGGCGCGAGGGCAACGTGGCCGGATGCCGACTTGTTGAATGAAGGATGTATCGACAAGACAAGTACCACGGATCTCAAATCGGGATGAGCGTGAAAACGCGAGCCGCGCCTGCCGTCGCAGGGATCTGACGAGTGTCCTGGGTCGAAAAGGCGGAGATGGCCCGGACTCCAGCGTCACCTGGGACGACATGACCGCTCACGCGTGACCAGACGAGAGGGGCATGGGAAACAAAAATCTTCCAGCCGGTTACGGGGGGCAACGAGTAAGCTGCGATGGACGACGAGACTGAGCTACAAGCCCTGATACTTGCGGACCGCCATATCCACGAGGCGGTCTGGCGTATACGTAAGCAGCGTGCCTTACTGACGATCATCCACAGCGACGAACAACGGAAAGTCGGCGCCGTATTGCTGGCCGCCTTGTACGACGGTCTCAGGGTAGAAATCGGGCACCGCCGTCTCATCCGGCATACGTGGTTTACCAGGCATCCCCCCGGTCAGAATAGTCAGCAATACGAAACGTAAGGGGTCAGGCTGTCCGTGGATACTCCGTCTCCGCCTGTGACAGGGGTGGCCGAATGAACGGCGGCAGGAACAGAATATGCGCAGACGTTCACCGAGGTTTGGGTGAACGGTATGACTCACATACTTCACCTATCGATGCCGTTCATCAGTTCGCGATCTCCGGCTCAAGAAAAAGATCGGACAGCCTTCGCGGCCGTGGTCTCACTACGAAGCTCGAAAGCGAACTGTACGAACGGCTGGCATTCAGTATGCGGGCTTGCGTCAACATGAGTAGCGTACGAATCACCTTCCTGCGCGACGTCCCGAGGCGCGTTCAAGCCGGCAGGGAGCTTCGCAATGCACCGTCCTCGCGTGCCAGGCATGCACCGCGGACAGCGTCCAGGCGTTGCTGGGCTGTAAAGGAATCGAACATGTTGCCGACGGACGCCTGCGCGCTTCTCGAACTGCTCGGAGACGAGGCGCGAGCCGTTTCCCTGAAGTATTTCAGGACACAGCTCGACGTTACCGCAAAGTCCGACGATACGCCCGTCACGGTGGCGGACCGCGAGATTGAGCGACAGCTTCGGGAACGCATCCTGTCTCGGTATCCTTCGCACAATATTGTGGGGGAGGAGGAAGGCGGAGACGTTGGGGATGGCATAACCTGGGTGATCGACCCCATCGACGGGACGAAAAGCTTCGTGGCAGGTCTGCCGCTGTTCGGCACACTCGTAGCAGTGCTTGAAGGGCGACGTCCCCGTTACGGCATGATTGAAGTCCCCGTACTCTGCGAGCGCTGGATCGGCAACGGCAATCGCACCGTTCTCAATGGGGTACCGTGCGAGGTCAGTGCGTGTAGGCAACTGCGAGATGCGCGGCTCTGCGCAACCGACCCCCAAACGTTCGCGGGCAAGGCGTCAACGGCCTTTTCAACCCTGTCGCGCGCTGTTTCAGTCACCCGGTTCGGCACCGACTGTTACGGCTACGCGTTGCTAGCCTCCGGACACGTTGACCTTGTTGTGGAAGCTGAACTGGAAATGTTTGACGTCATGGCGCTGATACCTGTCGTCCAGGGCGCGGGCGGCGTCGTGACGACATGGTCAGGTCGTCCAGTCGATAGACGTTTTGATGGCACGGTCATCGCAGCGGCGACCCCAGAGCTCCACGCCGAAGCGCTTCGATTCCTCGTGCAATAGGCTTCCAGGTTCCGCTACGTGCACGCCGCGGTTGCGTGCGAGAAGTGAATACCATGCGTTGACCACCGGCATCGCGGGGACGCGCGGGACAATCGAACTGAATGGGCAGGCGTAGCATCGATCGTCAATGAAGGCGAGACTCGCTCAACGAGGGTGCAGTTCGATGTAGTCGCTGACGCGGAGGACCTACGTAGCGTCAAGCAGGTTGCCGCCTGCTCGTCCAGCAATACGGCGGCGGTAGCGGCAGTCAACCAATACTGCCTGGAGACTGCCGTCGGACCCCTACCCGAAGGCCCTGGCCTTGGTGAGGGCCTTCGCTATTTCCGCGACGAGCTGATGTTGCTGATACGGTTTACGAAGCCTCTGAATTCCGACGTCGGCTCCCTGTGGAAGCTCTGCGTAGCCGGTAGCCAGGATCACAGGGAGTGTCGGGCGCAACTCGCGCGCGGCCAGCGCCAGCTCCAGGCCCGTCATCCGTGGCATCGAATAGTCGGTGAGCAGGAGGTCGATCCTGCGTCCCGCCTTCAGGATCTCGAGTGCGGCGGCGCCCGAGTCGGCTTCGATCACCTCATGTCCCATATCCTGAAGGAGGTACGCGGTGCTCGTTGCGATCAGGGCATCGTCATCGACGAGAAGAATGCTTGCCTGGATCGGATCGATAACGCTGCCCTCGGGCTGCGCATCGTGCTGCAGATCAGGCGTCGTGACACGTTGCGAGGTAACGGGCAGCCATAACTCTACCCGCGTGCCTCGTCCTGCTTCGCTCTCGAGGCGCAGGGCACCGTTCAGCTGCAGCGCGAGTCCGTGAATCATGGAAAGACCCAACCCTGTTCCCTTGCCGAGTTCTTTCGTTGTAAAGAACGGCTCGGTTGCTTTCGCAAGGGTGTCCGCATCCATGCCTTTCCCGGTATCAGCGACGATGATTCGGACATATTCGCCCGCGGGCAGTCCGTTGTCGCCCCACGTTTGCACGTCATCGACCGCTATTGACAACGTCCCTCCCTCAGGCATCGCGTCGCGGGCGTTGACGACCAGATTCAGGATCGCGAGTTCGACCTGATTCCCATCGGCAAGGGTAAGCGGAATCCCTTCCGGCAATTTCAGCTCGAGCGCCACTCGCGGCCCTATCGACCGCTCCAGAAGATCGGTCATCCCCCGAACCACGGTCGGGAGGTGGGTCGGCTCGACCTTGAGATCCTGCTGCCGCGCGAAGGCCAGAAGGCGCTGCGTAAGAGCGGCGCCACGCTGGGCTCCCCTAAGCGCGCCGTCGATCAGTCGCGTTGCTCGAATGGCGTCCTGCGGCTGCTTGCGCAGCAGTTCGAGATTGGCCATGATGGCCATCAGCAGATTGTTGAAATCGTGGGCAACTCCGCCCGTCAACTGCCCGATCATTTCCATCTTCTGCACCTGGCGCAACAGATCCTCTGCGCGCTCGCGCTGCCGCATCTCGTCCAGCACGAGTCGGTGGCTGCGCTCGAGCTCCGCAGTGCGCTGGGCAACCCTCGCCTCGAGCATGTCGTTGGCCTGTTGCAGGCTGTCTTCCGCTGCCTTGCGCATGGTGATATCGGATATCACCCCGACGAGCCGTGCGGTCTTTCGAGTGCCATCTCGAACCAGCCGCGCGCGCATGTCCGCCCAATGAACCGTCCCGTCCGGCCAGAGCGTACAGAGCTCGAGTGCGAAATCGCAGCCGGTTGCCAGGCTGCAGTCGATTGCGTCGGTCATCCGGGGCCTGTCGTCTCGACTGATGCCGGCAAGGAGATCGGAGTACGTGAAAGGCGCGCCTGACGCATGCCCGAAAATCGCGCGACACGCAGGCGAAACCACCAGTGCAAATGTCGACAGGTCCAGTTCCCATGAGCCCAGTTTCCCTGCTGTCAGGGCGGTGTGCAGGCGCGCTTCGCTTTCGCGCAGTTCATCGATACGCAGGCGGGCTTCGAATTGCCGCGCCCGGCCGCGCAGTGCTGTGCCAACCGCGCTGACGAATGTCCGCGGATGAAACGGGCGCTCGATGAATGTCGCGTTTCCCAGCGTCGCCGCGAGTCGGCTCAGTTCGGGGTCCTGATCGGGCGCGCCCCGGCGCTGCGTGAGGATGATGAACGGAAAGTCGGACCATGTGGGCTGCGCTGACACCCAGTTTCCGAGTGGCTTGAGGTCGGCGTCTCGCAGGCCCTCGTCGGTCACGATCGCGCAACAGATTCCCTCATCCAGCATGGCGACGAAATGCTCGAAGTCGCGACATACGAGCGCAAGAGCGCCTGCCTCTTTCAGGAGAGCCGTGGCAACCACAGCGTCTCGCCCAATAGGTGTAAAAACCAGTGCGGGACAGCGATTGAAATCAGGTGCTTTCATTACCAGCGGCGCCCGTCGGCATAAGCGGCCCTGAGTTACCCACAAACGTGGGTACACCGCGCAGGATGCCCTGGAAACTGTCGAGCGGTGCCCCGACGTTCAGACCGAATCGCCCAATGCGAAATTCCCGGATCGTCTCTTCGTGACGGCCGGTGCGTTTCTTGATGATCGACACCGCCCGCCGCACGCTTCCCAGCGCCTCGAAGTACCGCAGCAGGATGACCGTGTCGGCAAGGTACGTGACGTCGACTGGCGCTTTCATGTCGCCAACGAGCCCATGCTGCGCTACCGTCAGGAAAGTCGTCGCGCCTTGCCTGTTGAGGTATTGCAGCAATTCGTGGATATGAAGGACGAGCGCGTTCTCCTGCGGCATGGCGGCCTGGTAACCGTTGAGACTGTCGATGGCCACCGTTTTGGCCTCGGCGTGATCAACGCAATCGCGGACGCGCTGGGCAAACTCGCCGGGCGAGAGTTCCGCGGCATCGACCTGCTCGACATGCAACCGGCCGGTCTCGCGCATCGCTTCAAGGTCGAAACCCAACGCGCGGGTCCGGTCGAAGAACAGTCCAAGTTCTTCGTCGAAGGCGAACAGTGCCGCCTTCTCGCCTCGAGCGACCGCAGCCGAAATGAACTGAAGCACAAAAATGCTTTTGCCGGTGCCGGCCGGTCCTAACACCAGGGTGCTCGAGCCCTGTTCGATGCCGCCGCCGAGAAGCGCATCGAGTTCCGCCACGCCGCTCGTCATTTGCTCGCGCGCAAACCGGGTGCGATGTTCCGCAGCAACGAGCCGGGGAAACACGGAAACACCTCCGCGTTTGATGGTGAAGTCGTGATACCCGCCACGGAACGCCTGCCCCCGGTACTTCGAAATCCTCAACCTGCGCCGCTCGGCTCCATAGTCGGGGGCAAGTTCTTCGAGCTTGATGACGCCGTGGGCGACGCTGTGTACGGTTTTGTCTGCGGCATCTGCAGTCAGGTCGTCGAGCAGCAGGACGGTCGCTCCTTGTCGCGAGAAGTAATGCTTGATGGCGAGCACCTGGCGGCGGTAACGCAGCGAGCTCTGCGCGAGCAGACGGATTTCCGAGAGGCTGTCCAGGACGACCCGCCTGGGCCGTACTCGCTCGAAAGCGTCAAAGATCAGGCGAGTCGTCTCGCCGAGCTCGAGATCGGACGAGTACAGCAGACTCTGCTGCTGATCCGCATCGAGCAGGCTCTCTGGGGGCACCACTTCGAACACGGCGACGCGATCGCCCAGTTGCCAACCGTGGGACGCGGCGCCGTCGCGCAATTCCCGCTCAGTTTCGGACAGTGTGATGTAAAGGCCCTGATCGCCCGCCTCGGCACCTTCAAGCAGAAACCGCAGGGCGATGGTCGTTTTCCCCGTGCCGGGGCTGCCTTCGAGAAGGAAAAGGTTTCCCTGAGTCAGCCCTCCCGCCAGAACATCGTCCAGGCCGGGAACGCCAGTACGCACGACCCGCATGATTTTGGTCTCATCGTCCATCAGGCGCTCCTGACTGCTCGGTCTTTGACGCGATATTCCCGGATCGCGGGCGGTCTGCTCACTGTATCCGTCTCCATGCACTGACTGCGGCGCGCTACGTGCGCAAAACGCATGCCCGCCCTTCTTCCCCCGCCCCATGGAAGCAGCCGAAGGATATCTCGAAGCGAGTGCCAGCTTGCCGTGCAGCGGCCATGGAACGTGTCTGCCAGCGTATCCGCGAGGCACGCGGAATGCGCGTGGCAAGTCCATCGCCCATCTCAACACGGAGAAAGACCATGAGCAAAAGCACGGATTCCAGCGTCTATAAGGTGACGGAAATCATCGGCACGAGCACAACTTCCTGGGAGGAAGCCGCAAAAAATGCAGTGGAAACCGCAGCCGCGTCGTTGCGTGACCTGCGAATCGCCGAAGTCTGCAAACTCGACATCAAGATCGAAGACGGCAAGGTCGTTGAATATCGGACCCGGGTCTCCGTGTCCTTCAAATACGAGACCTGAGAAGATCGCAGGTCACGATTGCGCCCCGGGCGTCGTGAAGCAATCCGGAAGTGGCGCGCGCTTCGGTCTTTCTACTGCGCTTTGCGACCGGAAGCGCTTTCGCCGGAGTTCGCTGTCTCGCCGCCTGTTGCGGAACTGGCCGGCGCGCGTCGCTTGTCGCGCCATTCCGCGACTTGCCATGCGACGAGCCCGGGCAAAAAGACGATGATGTCACGAAGCCTTCGCGCACCCGCAAGTGCGAGGCAAGTCTGCGGATTGAAACCGAGTACCGTCCCGATCAGCAAGAATCCCCCCTCCTGAACACCGAGTCCGCCAGGCACAAAGAACGCGACACTACTGAGCGCCTGGATGAGCGACTGGAGTGCGATCGCTTGCAGAAAGCTTCCTTTCGCCCCGAGAAAATAGAGCGCGAGCCAGAGTTCCAGCGCGGTTGCGATGCATTGAAGTGACTGCCAGATGAGCAGATAACGAATGATCATGCCGCGCTGACGCCAGAGATCGCTGATCGACTGATCGATGCGCACCGACTCGCCGACGAGCGAACGGAACTTGCCGCTCGTGATGCGATTGAACAGTTTCGTCAGGCGAGCGAACGGACTCATGCGCTGCACGAACAAAAACGCGAGGAGCAGGACGGCAAGTATGGCGATACCTCCTCCGAGTCGCGCAGCGAGGTGCAACGCTCCGGCACCCGCATGTGCGATCAGATAGCCGATGGCTGCAATAGCAAAGAGCATCTCGCTGATCAGCGTTAGCTGAAGATCGACGACGAGGCTCGCCATCGCCGGGGCCGGCTGCATGCCCCATTTGCACATCATGCGGAACGTCACGACTTCACCGCCGACACGCGCAACGGGCAACGTACCGTTCACCGACTCCCGAATCCAGACGAGGCGCAGGACGCCCGACAGCGTTGGACGTCTCGCACCGCGCATCAACATTTGCCAGTTCCTTGCATTGGCGAGCATCGGCAGAACATGAGCGATCCCTGCAAGCGCGAGCCCGCCGCCGGCTGCGCGCATCAAACTGAGCACCGCTCGCGCATCGGCGTGCCAGACGAGCCAGACTGCGATGGCGAGGCCGGCGAGTGCGGCGATTCGGGGGAGATATTTCATGGGGACCTGTCACTGTGTCTGGCACGTCAGTGCGGCACAGCCGGGACGCGACGCTGTCCGAAGTCATGCGTCACGCGGGATCGTTCGGGTACGAGCGCGAGCACTACGACGCGCCGCATCTCGACGATTCCCTACCGCAGGAGCTTCTCAGTGCCGCCGCCGCTCACAAGGGTTGCGTCCAGCCCGGAGACCAGTTCGTGGATCGAGCCAACTTCATGGATACGGGCGTCGGCGGATGTCTCCGCAGTCGACATCTGCTTGCCGCACTGCAGCATGAAGGTCGGCACCCACGGCGCGGCGCTGGCCATGCCGTCGATAGTAAGTGGGGCGTGCGACGCCCCGCGCTCCCGGTAAATGACAATCGCGCCGGCTTCCTGCGCCGCCATCACGCTTCGCAGCTCGAGGAGCGTGGTCGCTGAAATCGCGTGGTAGCCCTCCGCGCGAAGCAATACCGTCAACGATTTCCTGAGCAGTTCCGACTCGCTGAAAACGATGACGGTGATCGGACGACGACGCGTCGTTTGCCGGACTATCCCCCGGCTTCGTAGCCGAAGTTCGCACGAGAGCAAAATCACCCTGGCGAGATCGTAGGCTTTGCGCGCTTCGTGGGCCTGAGCCGAATCGACCGAATGGCGGCGTATGGCGCGCTCGAGTGCAGCAGACCTCGCGTCGAGGATTTCCAGGGCAAGGTCATATTCTCTCTCGAGCGAGCCGCCTTCAGGCTGGGAACTTGCCATGTCATCTCCCGCGACCCATTTCTTCGTGAGTGGCTACCGTAATTTTAGTAAATATTGCGAGCTAGACTCGCGCTCCGGGCGGCTACAACGGCGCGAGATTTGGTGTATTCCCCAGGCATCATTTCTATCTCCTCGATTTAACATTGATGCAATGCATCATCGAGTTGACCATGATGAGGGGGACAGAAAAATGGTTTGCACGACCGACGATCTGCTGGTAGCCCTGCTGAATATCGATGCGGAGATCAAGGCGTGCATGGAGCGCCTTTCCGAGGTCGAACGCGGCACGGACCACCACGCGGCAGCGTGGTCGACCGAGATTCGAACCGCCTTGCGAACCGACCTGGTTTTAATGAAGGAACGCCGCGAAGAATATTTTCTCCGGCTGAATGGCGTGCAGCCCGACCCGGCGCCCAGATCTGCATCATCGGTAAGTATCGATTCCCGCCCTGCGCTGCTGAGCGGCGCGAGAACCTGCGAGTGTCTGTGAGACGCCCCTGACAACGTCGGCATCGACTGCCACATCGAGCGTGAATCCGTCGTATTCGTCACTTCGATGCCTATCCGGCTCTGCGCGTCGCGTGCGATTAATCTTTCCGCGGCCCACGGTCATGGGCTGATTCGGGAGTGGACAGCACTGTCAAATTGAGCGCAGTGACTGTCATTTCGAGAGGTACTTTTCCAAGTGCAATCGCGATGTCTTCCGTACGCGACGGATCGGCGTCGATAATGTCGACTGTCATGAAATCCATGCCGTCATTGCGATCGGCATGGACATTCCAGCGAACGACCCTGGCACCGCTCTGTGCCAGGCATCGCCACACCGGGATGATTCTGAGCTTGCCCGGGGCAGCCCGAATTGTGAGCCTTTGCACAACCATTTCAGTACTCATGGTGTCACTCGTCCTGGCGGCGAAACGCTCGTATGTGGCTTGTATGAGCATATTCCAGCGGTGGCTCGCAAGTACAGAATGGACGTGTGTCCGTAAATCCATCCTTAAGGGCAACCGTCCCAGGCGGGCGCGAATGTCTTTCTGGTAGCGCCTTAGCGGCAAGGACCACCCCGATGGTTGCGGTCAATCCAGTCAATCGCTTGCAGCCTTGCAAGCGCCGCCATTTCATCCGGAGCACCCCGCATCTGCAGATCACCACTTGAGATGGGAATGCCGAGAGCCCTATGCGGATCGCTGGGCGTTAGCGTCCACTGCGCACCGAATGTATGACCGTCAACCGAAAATGGCGCAAAGTCGATTGTGAATCCGCGATAGATCAGTGAATAAGCCATTGCTCACACCTATGCGCATTTATCGAAAGGACGTTTGCAGAAGTCTGACTTCGGTTTCTGGAGCAGTGAATTATAGGTCGAACCCTGAATCAGCCTTTGTACGAAATCCGTTCTTTCCGGACATCATGGCGACGCGACGGGAATGTTCGGTGCGCGACGAACGAGACCATGACCGCACCGCTATACATCGCCATCGCTGTCGCCGCCGCCTTACTGATCTACGGTTGCGCCATGGCCTTGCTGTACTGGCTGCAAGGCCGTCTGATCTACCCGTCGGAGCGGCTGCAGCGCGGGCCGCTACGCCCGGACGCGCAGGGCCGCATCCGCCACGTGCGCGTGCATACCGCCGACGGCAACGAACTGGTTTGCGGCCACGCGGCACCGGCGGACCCCGCCCGCGCCACGGTCGTACTCTTTCATGGCAACGGAGAGGACCTCACCCAGCGAACGCACATCGCGCATGCGCTGCTCGACGCAGGCTACGGCGTCCTGCTTGCGGGCTATCGTGGTTACGGCGGCGCGCCCGGGCGTCCCAGCGAAGCGGGGCTCTACGCCGACGGCCGCGCTGCCATCGCATTCGCCGCGCGGCACTCGCGCGACGTCGTCCTCCATGGTTATTCGCTCGGCTCGGCCGTGGCAGTGCAGATCGCGACCGAACGCCCTCTCGCCGCGCTGTTGCTCGAAGCCCCGTTCACCAGCGTCGCCGATGTCGCCGCCGTGCGCATGCGCTGGCTGCCGCGCATCGTTCCCATGCGGTGGCTCGTGCGCGACCGCTATGACAATCTCGCCAAGATCGGCAGCGTGCGCGCCCCCATCCTCATTTACGGCGGCGACGCTGATCACGTCGTTCCCCCACCGCAATTCTCACGGCTCTTCACGGCGATCCGGGCGCCCCGGCGCTTTGCGATCATCGCTGGCGCCTCGCACGTCAATGCATGGGAGCGCGGAGGTCATGCTCACGTGTTGCGTTTTCTCGACGACGTACTGGGCTCGCAGTCCTGATCCTGGTGGAACACGGTTTGCTGTTGTCACTGCGATAGCGCTCGCCGCCCGCATGCGGTGAGTGCACAGGAGCGTGCTGCCGTGCTCATTTTTCTCATCTGCCTGTCGTGCGTCTGCGTCGTCGCCCTCGTGTTGATAACGCTTGCCTGGCGCAGGCTCAAGCACACCGCTGCCATCGACCGAGGCAGCCGCCGCCGCGGCATCGAAGGCGCCTTCGTGCAGGCTGGGCCATACCGCATGTTCTATCGAGTCGCACGCTGCCACGCGCACGCGCCCCGCCGATTGCCAGTGGTGCTGGTCCACGGCCTCGTCGTCTCGAGCCGGTACATGGAACCGCTCGCGTACGCGCTCAAGCGCGACTTTGACGTGTTCGCGCCCGACCTGCCCGGCTTCGGCGAAAGTCCGCTCGCGCGGAGGCGCGACGCGCTGAGCCTCGCGCAACTCGCCGATGCGCTGCATTTGTGGCTCAACGCATGCGGCGTGAAACGAGCGATGTTCGTGGGCAACTCCTTCGGCTGCCAGGTCCTCGCCGATTTCGCAGTGCGCTACCCGCAGGCGGTCGATCGCCTCGTTCTGCAAGAACCCACACCGGACCCTCGCGCTCGCTCGCTGCCGCGCCAGGCGTGGCGCGACTGGATCAACGGACTGCGCGAGCGTCCCCACACGCCGGCGAAGGCCGGCCGGATCGACTACGCGAAGGCGGGATTGTGGCGCGCGTTTGCCACCATGCGGATGCTGGTGCGCGAGCCCGTCGACGAGCGGCTCCCGCGCATCGCTGCGCCCGCACTTGTCGTCGTGGGCACGCGCGACCCCGTCGCGCCGCTCGGGTGGGGCGCGGAGGCCGCGCGCAAACTGCAGCACGGCAGGCTGATGACGATAGAAGGCGGCACGCACACACTCAATTACGCCGCGCCCAATGCGTTCGCGTTTGCGATCACACCGTTTCTCAAGGCCGGTGCCGTTGGCGTTTAGCAAGGGAGCACTTCAATGAACAAGCCGCCGCCGGGCATCGCCCGTTTCGATTCCGCCGCCGCCATGGCCCAGGCACTGGCGAGCATGTTGCACGGAAGACGTTTTTCGAGCCCAAGCCAGTCGCCCCTGCTCGACCGCCTCATGCCCGCAATCAATGCGCTGCCGAAACGCCAGCGCGAATGGGCCTATATCGTCGGCGGCATGAGCGAGGGCATCGATCCTCGCCGCGCGAAGAGCCTCGACGTCGAACGCATTGCGCAGTGGCTTGCCGACCTTTATCCGCAAGTCCCCCGCCGCTGCGCGTTTATCGGGTCGTCGAACGGTGCGATGATCCATCTCGCGGCCGCGCTGCGCGCACCCTGGCTGCCGCAAACCTTTCTATGCCCGGTCCGCGCGCCGTTCAGCGATCCCGATGATGCCCAGCGGGGCTTCGACACGAGCCGGCGCATCACGGAAGCCCTGCTCGCCGCCGACGATCGCATTGCCGTTCATCATATGCACGATCCCAACCAGGACCGTCTGATGTTGCATGGCATGCGCTATTTCCGGCTCAAGTTTCGACGCCTGCCGCTCGCGTTTCGCGAGTTCCTGCTCGGCAATCTCGAGCGCGGCGGGACCCTCTACGTGGTCAACTGCACGCGCGATTGGGCAGTCACCCGCACGAGCGAGCGTTCGGTGTTCCAGTTCGGCGCCACGGGTGGCGCGAGCGAAGACGAATATCTGCACGGCGGCGAGCGCGTGCGCGCGTTTCTCGCGCACTACGGCAGCGTGCGCACACGGTGGGACCCCCCGGCTCCCGACGCGCGCGCCCCGGAAGCCGAGTGGGGCTTCGACGCCGTTCTGCGCGACGATCTCGCCGAGCTGGCCGGGCCAATGCAATGGCGCATCGTCGAGATCCGGTTTGAGGAACCCGAAGCGCTGAGCTTCGCGACCGCGGCTGTTTATCGGCGCTGGTATCAGGAAAGCGTGATCGAGACGCGCCGCCTTCTCGTCGACTCTTTCATGCTGATGGATCCCCTCACGACGCTCGAGATTCACGCCATACCGTTCTGGCTGCTGTTCGGTGTCGAGCCCTCGGCCGACGCCCTGCAGCGCTTCCTCGACAGCACGCCCGCATTCGAGGACATCGACATGACGCTGTTCTCCCACGGCACGCAAAGCATCGGGCTCGCGCCGATCTCGCGCTGGCGAGCGCTGCTGGCCCACGCCGCTCATGAGGGGCGCTTCGCGGGCGTCGATAGCGAGCGCTACCCACGCGATTTCGCCACATTCGAGCGATACGGGCGGGCACTCGCGCAGTTGAAGCCGCGGCTCGGGCCGCCCTCGCCGCTCGAACCCGCGCACTTCGAAGCCTTGCTCGCCGAATTTGGCGAACCTTTCGGTGTGCAGTGCGAAACGACCACGCGCCCCGTGAGCGCCGAAATGTGACTTGGGGCGCAGGACCACGTCCACGCCACGAGTGTCATCTATTGGCTCGCGCTACCAGGCGTCGCCGCCTTTCTTTCGGCGTTCTGAATATCGTTCGGATAATTTGGATCGTTTCCCGCAGCCGGGTTATATCCATTTTCTTCGAGCTTCTTCAGTTCCGCGTTTCTTTGCGCTCGCGCCTGCTTGCGTGCTTCCTTGCGTTGCGCCTTCGATGTGCTCCCATTCGCTGACGCGTCAGGCGCGCTCGTCTGCGCGGCAGCTACGCCGGGCGCTAACGCGATCGAAAGCACCGTCACTGCCGTGACTAGCATGGAATGCGGCTTTGCCATCTCACTCTCCCTGAAAAGAATACGTCGACTGGCGGACGTCCCGAGGGCGCAACCATCGCACCCGGCCGCCTCGATTACGCCTGCAAAGGCGTTCTGCGTGACCACGCCCATGGCCCGCGATCAGCGCGCGGGGCACGCGATTTCAGGACGTCTTCTGCGTCGTTCCCGGTGGTATGGGATTCTTTTCCTGGGTGGACGGCAACTCGTTCTCAGACGTTTCGTGCTTGCTCTTCTCGCTCTCGTCGCGCTTCTCCTGTCTCGTGCGTGCAGGCGGCGCAGTGTTGCGCCGCCCGGCTTCAGGCGATTGCGCGGGGCGCGTACCGGATTCATCTTTCATTGTCGACCTCCTTTCAGTATGGCGCGTCGTCCCGAACAGAAATTAGAGCGCTCTTCGGTCCGGTCGATCCAGTTCTCGATCAGGCTCGCCGTGGCGACGTGGTCCGGCTGTGTGCGCACCGGTTGTGCCTGGAGGCCGCTTCGCACTGGGGGGCGGGCGCCAGCGGCGTCGGAGCCCTTGCGCCCACCGCTGCCCCTTGACATCCCTGGCCGCCGGCTCATGGGAACGGTCAATGCGCCTGCAACGGGTGCACGCATTCGCGATGAGGCGAGACCTCGCGTGCGCCAGGCCCACTGCGCGCAGCTCGCGCGCTTCCCGAGGAGAGTCACGTGAAAGCTGTCGTCTACGAAGGTCCGCGTAAAGTCACCGTCAAAGCTATGCCGGACGCAAAGATAGAGCGCCCTACCGACGTGCTCGTCAAGATCACCAGCACCAATATCTGCGGCTCCGACCTCCATATGTACGAGGGACGCACCAGCATGGAAACCGGCCGCATCCTCGGCCACGAAAATCTGGGCGTGGTGATCGAGGTGGGTTCCGCCGTCGTGCGCGTGAAGGTGGGCGACCGCGTCTGCATGCCGTTCAACATCGGCTGCGGGTTCTGCAAGAACTGCGAGCGCGGGCTCACCGGCTTTTGCCTGACGGCCAATCCGGGCATGGCGGGCGCGGCGTACGGCTTCGCCGACATGGGTCCGTACAGCGGCGGTCAGGCCGAACTGCTGCGCGTGCCGTTCGGCGACTTCAACTGCCTGCGCCTGCCGCCCGATGCCGAGGAAAAGGAGAACGACTACGTCCTCCTGTCCGACATTTTCCCGACCGGCTGGCATGCGACCGTGCTCGCGGGCGTGCAGCCCGGCGACAGTGTCGCCATTTATGGTGCGGGACCCGTCGGTCTCATGGCGGCGCTCTCGGCCCAGGTTCAGGGTGCAAGCAAAATCATGGTCGTCGATACCCACCCGGACCGTTTGCAACTGGCGGAAAAGCTCGGCGCGATTCCCATCGACGACAGCGACGGCAACTCCGCGCAGCGCATCGTCGAAATGACCGGCGGAGAAGGGGCCGACCGCGGCTGCGAGTGCGTGGGGTATCAATGCACCTGTCACGGCCGCGAAGTACCGAACCTGACGATGAACAATCTCGTGAAGGCTGTGCGGCCGACGGGCGGCATCGGCGTGGTGGGCGTATTCGTGCCGAAGGATCCGGGCGCGGAGGACGAGTTGGCGAAGAAGGGGCAGTTGGCTTTCGACTTCGGCCAGTTGTGGATGAAGGGACAGCACATCGCCACGGGTCAGGCCAACGTGAAGGCGTATAACCGCAAGTTGCGCGATCTCATCGCGGCAGGCAAAGCGCGGCCCTCACAGATCATTTCGCATACCTTACCGCTCGGGCAAGCGCCCGATGCTTACCAGCAGTTCGACGCGCGCAACGAGGGCTGGACCAAGGTCGTGCTCAAGCCCGCCGGCTGACCGGAGCCTCGCGGGGCGTGCGGCATATGTCTTGCGCTTCGCGCGGTACGCAGAAAACATGCAACGTCATTTCGAAGAGGTAAGGACCATGAACGAACATCGCCCCGCCCCGCCCATGCCCGATCAGCAGCAGGACCGCACGCCCGGGCGCACCGCACCTATGGACCCGCAACCCGATCACGGCGAAAAGAGTTATCGCGGGTCGGGACGGCTTGCCGGCAAGGTCGCCCTCGTCACGGGCGGCGACAGCGGCATTGGCCGCGCGGTATGCATCGCGTTTGCGCGCGAGGGCGCCGACGTGGCCATCGCGTACTACGACGAGCACGACGATGCGAAGGAAACGGCGCGCTGGGTGGAAGACGCCGGACGCCGCGCGCTCCTTCTGCCCGGCGACATCCGCGACCGTGCGTGGTGCCGCGAGCTCGTGAGCAAGACCGCGCGCGAGCTGGGCAAGCTCGACATACTCGTGAACAACGCCGCGTACCAGATGACGCACGAGTCGATCGAATCGATCAGCGACGAGGAATGGGATCGCACCTTCGATACCAATATCGGCGCCATGTTCCGCATTTCACGCGAGGCGGTCGCGCTCATGCAGCCGGGCGCTGCCATCATCAATACCGCGTCGATCAACGCGGACAAGCCCAAGCCCACACTGCTCGTCTATGCCGCCACGAAGGGCGCGATCCAGAACTTCACCGGCGGTCTCGCCCAACTCGTGGCCGGGCGCGGCATCCGTGTGAACTGCGTCGCGCCGGGGCCGATCTGGACACCGCTCATTCCGTCGACCATGCCGGCCGAAGACGTGCGCGACTTCGGCAAGGCGACGCCAATGGGGCGGCCAGGGCAACCTGCGGAGCTAGCCGGTGCGTATGTGCTGCTCGCGTCGCACGAGGGCAGCTACATCTCTGGCGCCACTGTTGCGGTGACGGGCGGCACGCCCCTCATCTAGACGGCGGGCCGGAGTCAGTGGCTGGCGCCGGCGCTTTCGTTACCGCCTTGCGTTGCCGCGACGATCGCGGCGAGCAGCGCCGGCACCGCAACTGGCTTGGTGAGCCGCGCGGCGAACAGGCTGCGTTCTTCGCCGGGGGAATCGGCGCGCGCAACCTGGCCCGTCATGGCGATGGCAGGAAGCGCTTTGCCTGCATAGTCGCCGCGCGCTTCCATGTCTCGTAGCGCTGCGACGATTTGCGTTCCGTCTTCGCCGTCTAGCTGCAAGTCGCACAGCAGTACATCTGGCCACCTGGCGCGCGGCGTCTCGCGCAACCCGGCGAGCCATCGCGCACCGCTGCTTTCGAGCTGCACGATCGCCCCATGCAATGTGAGCGCAGCTTCCAGCGCATCGCGCGTTTGCTCTTCGTCGTCGAGCACGGCTATGCGCAGTCCGGCGAGTTCGCCGCCGCGCTCCTGGGTGCGCTCGGGCAGCAGCGCATGCAGCGGCAACGCCACGGCGTAGCGCACGCGGCGGCCTTCGGGATCTAGCGTGAGGCTCGCGCCCGCCTTGCGCAGCAGCGCTTCGATACGCGCGAGGGCGCTGTCGTCGAGCGGTGCGGGACGCGCGCCGCCCGCCACGCCGAGCAAAACCGTATTGGCGCTGCGCCGCGCGGCCAGTTGCACGCCGCGCGTTTCTCGCGTGGCCCCTGCCGAGGTAACAGAAGCCGCGATCGACGCCGCATTCTGCACTTCGTTCTCCACCAGCAGCGTGAGGGCCACCAGCAACGCGTCGCCGTTCGCGACAGTGGCATAGAGCCCGTCGTCGGGTTGCGTGACGAGCCGCGCCGCCGCTTCGCCCAGCGAATCACGAACACGCTCGGCCACCCGTGCAAGCAGGTTCGCCACGTTAACGGGCGTCGTCACGAGCCGCCGCTCGGCGTGCTCGAGATCGTCCTGCTGCCATTGCATCGCCCACATCTTCGCGTACACGCCCTGGCGGGCGAGCAGCGCGTCGTGCCGCCCCTGTTCGACGATTCGGCCGTGCTCCATCACGAGGATCAGATCCGCGTCGACGATCGTCGAAAGACGATGCGCGATCACGATCGTCGTGCGCCCGTGGGCGAGGCGCTGCAGCTCGTTCTGGATCGCTCGCTCCGAGCGCGTATCGAGCGCCGAGGTCGCTTCGTCGAACACCATGATGCGCGGGTTCTTGAGAATCGCGCGTGCGATTGCGATGCGCTGCCGCTCTCCGCCCGACAGGCGCACGCCGCGCTCGCCCACACGCGTTTCGTAGTGGTCGGGCAGACGCTCGATCAACTCGTCGAGCTGGGCCGCGCGCGCGGCGCGCACGACATCCGCCCGGGTGGCGTCGGGCTGGCCGTAGGCGATGTTGTACGCGATGGTCTCGTTGAACAGCACCGTGTCTTGCGGCACGATGCCGATCGCTTCGCGCAGGCTCGACTGCGTGGCGTGCGCAATATCGTGGCCGTCGATGGAGATGGTCCCGCGCTGAGGCTGATAGAAGCGGAACAGCAGCCGGATCAGCGTGGATTTGCCTGAGCCGCTGCCGCCCACCACGGCAACGGTGCGCCCTGGCTGGGCCAGGAACCCCACATCGTGCAGCACGGGCCGCCCCGCGTCGTAGCCGAAATCGACGTGCCGGAATGCCACCTCGCCTTCGCGCACGACCAGCGCGCGCGCTCCGGGCATGTCCTCATCCTCGCCCGGCGTGCCGCGCGCACAGAGGATGGCGAAGAGCCGCTCGACATCGACGAACGCATCGTTGGCCTCGCGAAACACGAAGCCGAGTGTATTGAGCGGTGCGCACACCTGAATGATGTACGCGTTGATGAGGATGAGGTCGCCCACCGTCATCGCGCGAGTCAGCACGTTCTGCACGGCGATCACCATCACCGCCGCAATACCTGCCGCCACCACGCCGCTCTGGCCCACGTGCAGCACGGTCAGCGCGCGCTGATTCGCCGTGCGCGCGAGGACCCAGTCGTCGAGCACGGTGCGCAGCCGAGCGACCTCGTGCTGCTCCGTCGAAAAGTACTTCACCGTGTCGTGATTGAGCAGGCTGTCGACGAGCCGGCCGTCCGCCTGCGCCTCCAGCGAGTTCACCGCGCGCTGGAACGCGAGCCGGCGGCGGGTGTAAATCGCGGTCCATGTCCCATAGCACGCAAAGGTCCCGGCGATGGCGAGCACAAAGGCGTTGTCGTAGTGCGACGCGACGATCGCCACGACCACGGCGATTTCGAACATCGTTGGCAGCACTGAAAAGAGCGCGGTGCCAAGCAGGAAGCCCAGTCCGTCCGCACCCTTCTGGACGTCCCGCACGATCGCACCCGTTTCGCGCTGCGCATGAAAGCGCGCGCCCAGCCGGTGCAGCTGAGCGAACGTGCGTTCGCGCAGCGTGGCCACTGCGCGTTGCACGACAATGCTGAACGCCACATCGCGTGCCTCGCCGAGCGCGTCCGACAGGAAGCGCAGCAGCGCATAGACGATCGCGAGCAGCGCCGGCAGCGCCGCCAACGAGTGAATGTGGCCGAGATCGTCGATCAAATGCTTGAGTGCGATCGGCACCGAAATGGCACCGAGGCGCGCCAGAATCATCAATGACGCCGCCGCTGCGCTCGCGCTGCGGTGCCGCCACAGCGCCTCGCCGAGCGTGCGCAGGATGCGCGAGCGTACGGCGCGCCGGCTGGGCGTTGCTCCATTCATCGCGTGGCTGCCCCCAAAGCGATACTGAAGCGGATCGTTGCGCAATCGACGCTCCCGCGGCGCGCAGCCCGCCGACAACGCCCGGGGGCGTTGTCGAAACGTCTTGCCGCCTGGTGTAAAAGCGCGTCGCCTCTTTGGCAGACGCGTTCCGGCATTCGTCACGGCTGAGCGGCGCCGATGCGGAAGGTCCAAAGATGCCCGTTTCGAGCAGTACACACGGGTTCGCGCACCACGCCGCCCCCGGTTCCTGTGCACTTCCAATCAACGGCACAGCAAATGCGCTTACGCCGTTGCACCCGGTGCAACATTCGAGCAGTTCTTTCCGCGCCCCCTTTGAACGCGACACACAGCTCGCCATCCACTTCTCGCGAGGACACGTCATGAAAATCGCACTCGTCAGTGAACACGCGTCGCCGCTCGCCGTGGCGGGCGGCGTCGATACCGGCGGACAGAACATCTACGTCGCGCATGTCGCGCGTCAACTCCAGCGCGCCGGACATCAGGTCGACGTCTTCACGCGGCGCGACCGCGCCTTGCTGCCGCCCATTCTGGAGATGGACGGCGTACGCGTGATTCACGTCCCCGCCGGGCCGCCCATGCAGCTGCCCAAGGAACTACTGCTGCCCCACATGCCCCGGTTCGCCGAGTTTCTCGTGGACTTTTGCCGCGCCGAAAGGCGTCCCTACGACGTCATTCACGCCAACTTCTTCATGTCCGGCCTGGCGGCGCTCGCGGTCAAGGACGCGCTTCATGTGCCGCTCGTCATGACGTTCCATGCGCTCGGACGCGTGCGGCGCCTCCACCAGGGTGCGAACGACGGCTTTCCCGATGAGCGCTTCGCGATCGAAGATGAGCTCGTGCGGCGCGCGGACTGTATCGTTGCCGAGTGTCCGGCCGATGAAGCCGATCTCGTCGAGCACTATCGCGCCGACCCCGCGCGGATTGCCGTCATTGCCTGCGGCTTCGATCCCGACGAGTTCTCGCCCGTGGACCGCCGGCAGGCGCGCCGCCGACTGGGCTGGCCCGCCGGCGAATTCTGCGTGCTGCAACTCGGCCGCCTCGTGGAGCGCAAGGGCATCGACAACGTCGTGCGCGGTGTGGCCGCGCTCGAGGCGCGCCACGGCGTGAAAGCCCGGCTCTACGTCGTGGGCGGCGACGCGCAAACGCCCAACGAAATCGCCACACCCGAGATCGCCCGCCTGCGCGGCATTGCGCACCGCTGCGGGATCGAGCCGCGCGTGACCTTCGTGGGCCGCCGCGAGCGCTCGCAGTTGCGCGACTTCTATAGCGCCGCCGACGTCTTCGTGACGACGCCGTGGTACGAGCCGTTCGGCATCACACCCGTGGAGGCAATGGCGTGCGCCACGCCCGTAATCGGGGCGGATGTGGGTGGTATTCGCCATTCGGTGCGTCACGGCGAAACGGGCTGGCTCGTGCCGCCGCGCGACCCCCAGGCGCTCGCCGAGCGCCTGTTCGCCATTCATGGCGACCCCGCGCACGCCCGCGCGATGGGCGAAGCGGGACGCAAGCGAGCCCAGACGTACTTCACGTGGCGGCAGATCGGTCTCGAACTCGAAGACGTCTATGCGCAGCTTGCCGGAGTGCGCCTCGACACGCGCGAGGACGCGAGGGAAAGCACCCAGGGCCGCGTGCTGCGCGCCGTGGGTTGAGGAGCGAACCGTATGCTGAACCGAACCACCGGGCCCCGCGGGTTGCTCGCTACCCGCCCAGCGGTGTTCCTGGACAAGGACGGCACGCTGCTCGAAGACGTGCCGTACAACGTCGAGCCCTCGCGTATGCGTTTTGCCCCGGGCGCCGCGCAGGCGCTCACGCTGCTCGCGCGAACGCCACTACCGCTATTCGTGGTGAGCAACCAGCGCGGCGTTGCGCTGGGGCGCTTCGCGCACGCGGCGCTCGGCGACGTGGAGGCGCAGTTGCGCCGCATGTTCGCCGGCTGCGGCGCCACGCTGCAGGCTGCGTACTGGTGCCCGCACGACCCGCTCGGCCATGTGGCGCCCTATGCGTGCAACTGCAGCTGTCGCAAGCCTGCGCCCGGCATGCTGCTGCGCGCGAGCCGCGAGCATGGCATCGACCTCGCGCGCAGCTGGATGGTCGGCGACATCCTCGACGACGTGGAAGCGGGCAATCGCGCAGGTTGCCGCGCGATCCTCGCCGATTGCGGCAACGAGACCGAGTGGCAAAGCGCGCCGGCGCGCCTGCCCTACGCGATCGTCGCGGATCTGCGCGAGGCGGCGCAGGTGATCGTGGAGCGTTACGAGCACGAACGGCGCGTGCGGGCGGCAACGCGCCACGGTGCACAGGAGGAGGCGCTGCGATGAACGGAACCGCCTTTGCGATCGCGCCGCGCGATGCGCACGCGCGCTCGCCCCGCCGCCAGCCTGCAAGCGAGCCCTGGGGGGCCGAGGTCCAGCGCATTCTCTGCGTGCGCCTAGATCAACTAGGCGACGTGCTGATGACCACGCCCGCAATGCACGCGCTGCGCGAAAGCGCGCCGCGCCGTCATATCACGCTGCTGACTTCGGCCGCAGGCGCGGCCATGGCGCCCTATCTGCCCGACGTGGACGACGTCATCGAATACGACGCGCCGTGGGCCAACGGCGCTCACGGATCGGCCAAAGGACACGCCGACGGCGCGGGCAACGAAGACGCCGTGCTCGCGCGCGTGCGCGCCGGACGCTTCGACGCCGCCGCGATCTTCACGGTCTACAGCCAGAATCCGCTGCCGGCCGCCACGCTGTGCTTCTTCGCGGGGATCGAGCGGCGTCTCGCGCATTGCCGCGAGAATCCTTACGCATTGCTGACTAACTGGCTGCCGGAGCGCGAGCCGCAGACGGACGTGCGCCACGAAGTCGAGCGGCAGCTCGCGCTCGTGCGCAGCGTGGGCGCCGATCTCGCCGACCCGGCCGATTCACGCATGCGCATGAGCGTGGACCCCGCCGCGGGCATCACGCTCGCGCAGAAGCTGCGCATGCATGGCGTCGATCCGGCCGAGCCTTGCATCGTCGTGCATGCGGGCGCGAGCGCGCCTTCCCGGCGGTATCCCCCGGCGCTCTTCGCCGAAGCGCTCGATCTGCTCGCGCCCACAGTGCGTTGCCCGTTCCTGCTCACCGGAAGCCTCGGGGAAAGCGCGTTGACGCGCGACGTGATGCGTTTCTCGCGTTCTCCGGGCAGCACGCGTCTGGTCGATCTCGCGGGGGCGCTCACGCTCGGCGAATTGATCGCATTGCTCGACCAGGCTTCACTGCTCATCGCCAACAACAGCGGGCCGGCGCATCTGGCCGCCGCGCTCGGCAAACCCGTGGTCGATCTCTACGCGCTCACGAATCCGCAGCACTCGCCGTGGATGACGCCGCACCGCCTGCTCTATCGCGACGTGGCGTGCCGATGGTGCTATCGCGGCGAGTGCCCCGAAGGCCACCACGCCTGCCTGCGCGGCGTGCCCCCGGGCGACGTCGCGCGAGCGGCGCGCGAACTGCTCGAGGAAGCCGGCGCGCTCGTGCCGCAGCCCGCCTGACCCCTGCAACCCACCGCCCGCAACGGGAGCCCGTTCATGTACACACTCGGAATCAATGCCGTTTATCATGACAGCGCCGCGGCGCTGGTCCATGACGGCGTGGTGATCGCCGCCGCCGAAGACGAGCGCTTCACGCACGTCAAGCACGCCAAGCGTCCCGTGCCGTTCTCGACATGGCAACTGCCCTTCGACGCCATCGACGCCTGCCTCAGGGAAGCCGGCATCACGCTAGCCGACGTCGATCACGTTGCCTACTCCTACGACCCGGCTCTCTTTCCGGATATGCCGACCCGGCCCGGCGCGACCATCGCGTTGCCGCTCGACCCCTCGCGCGCGCGCATGGAAGCCAACGCGTCGCCATGGGACCCGCTCTTTCTCAGCTATATCGTGAACGCGAAGGCGCAGTTGCTGGACGGCGCGCCGCATCATCTGCGCAAGCGCTTTGCGGGCGTGGACCGCGAAAACGGCTTCGTCTGGCATAACGTCGAGCACCACCTCGCTCACGAAGCGAGCGCGTTTCTCGCAAGCCCCTTCGATGCATGCGCCGTTCTGACCATGGACGGTCGCGGCGAAGGCGTCACCACGAGCCTTGGCGAATTTCGCGACGGCAAGTACAAGCGCATCACCCAGGTGGAGTTGCCGCATTCGCTCGGACTCCTCTACGAAGCCGTGACAGGCTGGCTCGGCTTCCTGCATTCTTCCGACGAGTACAAGGTCATGGCCCTCGCCTCGTTTGGCGAACCGGCCTATGCCGACCAGTTCCGCGAAATCGTGCAGTACAACGGCAATGGCCACTACACCGTCGCCGACCCGCGCCTCGTGGACCGCTTCGGCGTGCCGCGCGAACGCGGCGGCCCGCTGGAGCAGCGGCATTTCGATATCGCCGCCTCGCTGCAACTCGTGCTGGAAGAAACGGTGCTGGAGATGGCGCGCTGGCTCCATACGCGCACGGGACTGCCGAAGCTGTGCATGGCGGGCGGCGTAGCGCTGAACTGCGTGATGAACTCGTATGTGCGAGATAACGGCCCGTTCGACGACATCTGGGTGCAGCCCGCCGCGGGCGACGCAGGCACCGCGCTCGGCGCGGCGCTCTGGACCGACTACCGCTTGCGCAGCGAAGCGGCGCAAGCCGCAGGCGAACGCTCGGAACGCCGCTGGCAGATGGACCACGCCTACCTCGGTCCGGCGTTCGACGACGAGACCATCGAGCAGTTCCTACGCTGGTCGAAAACGCCCTACCGGCGGCTCGACAACATCGCCGAGGAAGCCGCGCAACTGCTCGCCGACGGCGATGTGATCGGCTGGTATCAGGGCCGCACGGAGTTCGGCCCGCGTGCGCTCGGCGCCCGTTCGATACTCGCTTCGCCCGTCGATCCCGGCATGCAGGCGAAGCTCAACGAGATCAAGGACCGCGAGGACTTTCGGCCGGTCGCGCCGGTCGTGCTGGAAGAGCGCGCCGCGCAATGGTTCGTGGGCGCGAGGCGCGCGCCGTTCATGCTGTTCATCTTCGACGTGCAGCCCGGGAAGGCCGAACGCATTCCCGCCGTGCGCCACGTGGACGGCACCGCGCGCATTCAGACCGTAAACCGCGACCAGCATCCGCTCTACTACGACCTGATCGCGGCGTTCGAACGGCGCACCGGCGTGCCGGTGCTCGTCAACACGTCGTTCAATACCCGCGGCGAGCCGATGGTCAACTCGCCGCGCGACGCGCTCGAATCGTTCTGGACCTCGCCGCTCGATGCGCTCGTGATCGGCCCCTTCCTCGTGCGCAAGAGCGAGGCACGCGCATGAGACCCGCCGACGTCGAGTTGCGCGAGCCGCGGCCCATCGGCGCGGAGGAGCCCCAGTTCGATGGCTATGCGGGCGCATTGCTCGAACACCTGCGCATTGCCGTGGTCGTGCCGACGTACCAGCGCGCGACGCTGCTCGGACAGTGCCTCACCGCGCTGTGCGCGCAGGATCTCTCGCCTGACGACTATGAAATCGTCGTGTGCGACGACGGACCGGACGACGAGACGCGCGCGACGGTGGAACGCATGGCGGCGATGCAAGCCCTCCGCGGTCTGGCGATCCGTTACGTGCCAGTGCGCGCCACCCAAGGGCCGGCCGCGGCGCGCAATGCGGGCTGGCGCGCGGCGCGCGCGCCGCTCATCGCGTTCACCGACGACGACACGATTGCCGACCCCGGCTGGCTGCGCGCGGGGCTCGCCGCGCTCGCGCACGCGCAAGCCGCCGCGGGCCGCATCGTCGTACCGCTGGGCGTGGCACCGAGCGATTATGAGCGCGACGCAAGCGGCCTTGCGCACGCCGAATTCGCTACGGCCAATGCGTTCGTGCAGCGCGCGACGCTCTCGCAGATCGGCGGCTTCGACGAGCGCTTCACAGCGGCGTGGCGCGAGGATTCGGACCTGCAGTTCGCATTGCTGCAGGCGGGCGCGAGTGTAGTACGCGCCGACGATGCCGTGGTCGTGCACCCTGTGCGTCCCGCGCGCTGGGGTGTGAGTCTCGCGCAGCAGCGCAAGAGCCGCTTCGAGGCGCTGTTGTTCCACAAGCATCCGGCGCTGTATCGCGAGCGCATCGGGGCGGGGCCGCCGCTCCTTTACTACGCGGTGCTGATCAGCGTACTCGTGCTGCTAGCTTCTCTCGCCTGGGGTCAGCCGAGGGTCGCCCTGGCTGCGTTCGCCGCATGGATCGCCTGCACCGCTGCGTTCTGCGTACGCCGCTTGCGCGGCACGCGTCGCGACGCGCTCCATGTAGCCGAAATGATCTGGACGTCGCTGTGGATTCCGTTTCTTTCGATTTTCTGGCGGCTCCAGGGAGCCGTCAGTTACCGCGTGTGGTTCCTCTAACGGATGTGCCCATGCCGACTCTGCTCGACGCC
>NZ_JBFRCN010000074.1:0-32796 GCF_040965835.1 Paraburkholderia sp. BR10872 | reverse complement strand
CTCGGTGCGCTGCCCGAAGCCGTGGCTTCGGTCATTCGCGGCGACCTGGCCGCGATCGTTGCAGGCGACCAGTTCATCGGCGCATGCGCGCTGGTCCTCATTCACGACTACCACTACGGCGCGGACTTTGCGCAAGTGGGCGGACCGCGTCAGCGGCTCGACTATCTGAAGGTGCTCGACAGCAGCGACGCCAGGCGTTACGCCGAGATTGCCTTTCAAGGCCGCACGTCTCCCGACTTCAGCCGTTTCTCGCGCGTGCAAAGCCGGCGTGTGGGCGCCTACACGTTCGATCTCGACACCCTGCTCGATTCCGCTTCAAAGGCCGCGTAATGCTGCAAACCCTGTTGCGTGCCCGCTTCCCACGCAGCCTGCATGCGCAGCTCATGCTCTCGCTGCTGGTGCTCTGTACGCTGGTGGCGGGCACGTCGGCGTTCTTCCTGCTCGAGCATGCGCGCGAAGGCCGGATCGCGGAACTCGACGAACGTGCGAACCGCATTGCCGATCTCCTCAGCCAGTCGCTCGCGCAGCCGCTCTGGAATGTCGATCGCGACGCGATCACACGGCAACTGAATGTGCTCAAACCGAATCCGGAGGTGGTGAGCTTCACCGTGACCGCGACCAACTATGGCGTGCTGGCCGACGCGAGCAATGCGCCGATGCCCGACCCGCAGGCGCGCGTGGTTCGCGTGCGGCCGATAGAATTCACGCCACCCGGCAATGCGCCGCCCGAAAAGATCGGCGAGGTCCGCGTGGTCCTGACGCGGGCCGCCGCCGACCGGGGTTTCGAGGCCGCGCGCGCGGCGGTGCTGGGAACGCTCGCGCTCGTGCTCGCCGTGGTGTACGTCACGACCTTTCTGCTCCTCAAACACCTCGTGCGCGAGCCCATCCGGCGCCTGGAAGAAATGGTCGACCGCATCGCGTCAGGTGATCTGGACAGCCGCTGCGCCATCGAATCCAGTGTCGAACTGGGCCGGCTGGCCGCGCGTGTCAACGTGATGGCGGAGCGGCTGCGCGACTCGACGGCATCGCTCAGGGAGAGCGAGCGCAAGTACCGGAGCATCATCGAGAATTCACTCGAAGGATTCTTCGTGCTCGATCGCAATGGCAAACTGTGCGACGCCAATCCCGCGATGGCCCAGTTGCTCGGCTACCGCGACGTGCAAGGCATGATCACGGCGCCACGCGACGACGCGAGCGCAGTTCATGCCAAGCCCCAGCCGTTTTCCAGCGGGAAAACGGCCCAACTCTTCGCGATGCTGCAATTGACCGGCAAGATCGCGGGCCTGGAAATCGAGCTGACTCGCGCCGACGGCACCGCGGTCTGGTGTCAGCTCAATGCCCGCGGCATACGCTACGACGGCGCGGCCCCCCAATGCCTCGAAGGACAGTTGACCGATATCTCGGGCCGCAAGCAGGCGATGGAGATCCTCACGCGCCATCGCGATCAGCTCGAGGAAGAAGTGCGCGAGCGCACGCGAACCGAGCAGCTGCTTCGCCATTCGCGCGAACAGTTGCGCCAGCTTTCGTCCCACCAGGAGTCGATCCGCGAAGAGGAGCGGCGGCAGATCGCCATGACGATCCACGACGAACTGGGCCAGTTGCTCACCGCGATCAAGATCAATGTCTCCTTGCTCAAGCTTGCGCTGAGCCAGGGCGCCGAGTGGCAACAAAAGGTAGGCGACATCGGCGGGCTGGCTGAACGCACCATCGACATCGTGCGCAACGTCGCGAGTCACCTGCGACCGGCCGCGCTGAATTTCGGGCTCCTGTCGGCACTCGAATGGCTCGTTCAGGACTTCACCCGACACAACGCAACGGTCTGCACGTTCCTGCTCGAAGGCCGCGAACCTTCATTGAGCGACGACCGCGCGACGGCGGTGTTCCGCATCGTCCAGGAGGCGCTCACCAATGTCAGCCGCCACGCGCAGGCCTCGCATGCCGAGGTCGTCCTGCGTTGCATCCATAACCACTTCGAACTCGAGGTCCATGACGACGGCAACGGGTTCGACGTGGCGAAGGCGATCCGTGGGGATTCGTATGGACTGCAAGGCATGCAGGAGCGCGCACGGATGATCGGCGCGCAGTTTCATATCGAAAGCCGGGACGGGCCGGGATCGACGGTTCGCATCGTGTTCAACGAGACGACGGAAAACGTCAGTCGAGCGCTGCCCGCCGATAGCGAACTCCGCTAGTCATGCCTCGTCTGCCTGGCGCTTTTCGCTAGATGCGAAATCCTGATGGTCGTTTCCCTGATTTGCCAACCTGGCCTCATGTCCCGGCGCCCGGCGTCGGCTGTGCCAGCCGCCACGCGAGATTGGCGCGTGCCGCGGCCTCGCAATGCGAATGAAAGTAATCGGTCAGGTAGATGCGCGGGCGCGCGAGCAGCGTCTCCAGCATCCGCCGCTCGTGCATGGCGTAGGCGTGGTCGTCCAGGTCCGGGCGTTCGGCTCTCAGGCGCATGCCGTTGTCCTGAAACTGGCGGCGCGGTGCGCCCAGTGACGCGAGATCGATGTCGCACGCGAAGCGCGCATCCAGTTCATCCGGCGCGCGGGTATGCCGGGTCGCGAGAATCGCTTCGCAAATGCGCTCGCAAGCCGCGATGCGATCGTCTGCGCAGCGCCGCAGCCACTGCGCGCTGCGCTCCTCATTGTCCTGAGCGCCCGGAACATAGATCACGTCGTGGCACCACAGCGCAAGCTCCACGAGATTGCCATGCGCAATCGCCTCGCGCGCCCGGTCGAAATCGCGCAGGCAGCGGTGCACGTGGCGCAGCGTGTGGTAGTGCCGCCCCGCCTCGCCATAACGGCGCGCGAGATCGGCATAGACGGCCTCGGCGCGCGCGCCCCCGCTGCACGACCATAATTCGACGAAGCGTCCCTGCGTGCGGTTCACCCCTGCTCCTTTGCGCGCAGCGCAATGCTCGGAGAAAATTCCTCACGAATGTCGATGGTCGCAGATACAGCAGGTAAGGCACGAGGTCCTCGAAACTGCGCATCACGGGCTCATTATGCGCCGCATGCCCTGTGGGAACAGCCCCGATATTCACCTGGCATCACGTTGGCAACATCGATGCAAACGTATACTCCCTGCCAGTATTCGCCTATACTGCCCCACAGTATCTTCAATCGATGCCGTCATGCCCCATTCCCCCGAAGAAAAGAAGCGCGTGCTCACGCGCGTGCGCAAGGTTCGCGGCCAGCTGGACGCGCTCGAGCGCGCGCTGGAGGAAGGCGCCGATTGCGCGCCGGTGCTCCAGCAACTGGCGGCGATTCGCGGCGCGATCAACGGCGTGATGGCCGGTGTGCTCGAAAGCCACCTGCGCGAAGAATTTACCCATCTTGCGGAATCAGCGGAGTCCCCGGGATCGATCGACGATGTCGTGACCCTCGTTCGAACCTATTTACGCTAGCTCACCGCGGGATTTTCCCGCGCCGATTCGGCCGACCTTCTTTTTTTACAGGACTACTATGAAATCGCGTGCTGCAGTTGCGTTTGGGCCGGGCAAGCCCCTCGAGATCGTCGAGATCGACGTCGAACCGCCCCGCAAGGGCGAGGTGCTGGTCAAGATCACGCATACCGGCGTTTGTCATACCGATGCCTTCACGCTCTCCGGCGACGACCCGGAAGGCCTCTTCCCCGTCGTGCTCGGCCACGAGGGCGCCGGGATCGTCGTGGAAGTGGGTGAGGGCGTGACCAGCGTGAAGCCCGGCGATCACGTCATCCCGCTCTACACCGCCGAATGCGGCGAGTGTCTGTTCTGCAAGAGCGGCAAGACCAATCTGTGCGTTTCCGTGCGCGCGACCCAGGGCAAGGGCGTGATGCCCGATGGCACGAGCCGTTTCAGCTACAACGGCCAGCCGCTCTATCACTACATGGGCTGCTCCACGTTCAGCGAGTACACCGTGGTGGCCGAAGTCTCTCTCGCCAAAATCAACCCGCAAGCCAATCCCGAGCAGGTGTGCCTGCTGGGCTGCGGCGTGACCACGGGTCTGGGCGCGGTGAAGAACACCGCCAAGGTGCAGGAGGGCGATAGCGTCGCCGTGTTCGGCCTGGGCGGCATCGGACTTGCTGTGATCCAGGGCGCGAAGCTCGCCAAGGCCGGCCGCATCATCGCCATCGACACCAATCCGGGCAAGTTCGATCTGGCGCGCGCCTTTGGCGCCACCGACTGCGTAAACCCCAAGGATCACGAGAAGCCCATCCAGCAGGTGATCGTCGACATGACGGGCTGGGGCGTGGATCACAGTTTCGAATGTATCGGCAACGTCAACGTGATGCGCGCGGCGCTCGAATGCGCGCATCGTGGCTGGGGCCAGTCGGTCGTCATCGGCGTGGCCGGCGCGGGTCAGGAAATCTCCACGCGCCCGTTCCAGCTCGTGACCGGCCGCCGCTGGATGGGCACGGCATTCGGCGGCGTGAAAGGACGCTCGCAACTGCCGGGCATGGTCGAAGACGCGATGGCGGGCAAGATCCAGCTCGCGCCGTTCGTCACCCACACGAAGCCGCTCTCGGGCATCAACGAAGCGTTCGACTTGATGCACGAGGGCAAATCGATCCGGACCGTCGTGCACTACTGACACGCAAGGAAGGAGACAGACCATGGCCTCGGCCATTCACCCCACGGTTGACCGCGGCATCCAGAAAGGCGCCGAAAGCTTCGCGGGCGGCACGCTGCGCTGCCCGTCGAAAGACGCGGGCTGGGACGGCCCTGGCTTCGCAGCCTTCGTGTCCTCGATCATCGAGAGCGGCACACCGCCTTCGGCCATGGCCGACGTGCGCCAGACGCTGCGCGACAAGGGCCTCGAGCCGTACGGTTGTCTGAGCCCCGCGCTCATGGACATTCTCTCCACTCAGGCTGCGAAAGCCAAAGGCACTTACCGGGAGGCCTGAAACGCTTATGGAGCGCATTGAACGACACTTCAGCCACGGCGGCAGCCAGGAGGTCTGGAAGCACGCCTCTTCCACCGTTGGCGGCGACATGAAGTTTGGCATCTATCTGCCCGAGGCTGCCATACACGGGCAGAAATGTCCCGTGTTGTACTGGCTTTCGGGCCTGACCTGCACGGAACAGAATTTCATCACCAAGGCGGGCGTGCAACGCTACGCGGCGGAGCACAGGATCATCGTCGTCGCGCCGGACACCAGTCCGCGTGGCAGCGATGTGCCCGATTCGCCCGACTACGACCTCGGCCAGGGCGCGGGCTTCTACGTGAACGCCACGCGGGAACCGTGGGCGAAGCATTTCCGCATGTACGACTACGTGGTCTCCGAATTGCCCGCCCTCGTCGAGGCGGGTTTTGCGGCGAGCGAGGCGCGCTCGATCAGCGGGCATTCGATGGGCGGGCACGGCGCGCTGGTGGTTGCACTGCGCAATCCGGGCCGCTATCGCAGCGTATCCGCATTCTCGCCGATCGTCGCGCCGAGCCAGGTGCCGTGGGGCGAAAAAGCGCTCACCGCCTACCTCGGCGATGACCGCGAGGCGTGGAAGCAGTATGACGCCGTGGCGTTGGTCGGCAGCGCGCGCGAACGCTTGCCGCTACTCGTCGAACAAGGCGGCGGCGACGAATTCCTCAATACGCAGCTACGGCCGGAATTGCTGAAGGCTGCCTGCGCAAAGGCGGGACAACCGTTGACGCTCAACGTTCGTGAAGGCTACGACCATAGCTATTACTTCATCGCCAGCTTTATCGGCGAGCATATGGCCTTTCACGCCAAAGCGCTGGCTTGAAACGTGCCGCGCGCCCGTTCGCTGGTTTCGGCGGACGGGCGCGCTTTCCTATGACTTGCAACTCGGGTTTCGCTGCTCGCAATCCGCCCAACAGCCTGCACGCCATGCGCTCGGGCGCCACTCCGCTCCTCGCGCTATGGTGTCTGCTGGTATAAGCGTCCCTTTCGACTATCGGCGGCCCAATCAAAGGCTCAGCAGCCCGCGATACAAGCCGTAGCCTGCCACGATCGCGGCAACGAGCACGGCCGCGAATACGAATTTCTCCAGATGCGTAAACACGTTTTCCCCGGCCTCGCGCCGCGCCTTGGCGAACAAGACGACGCTCGGCGCATAAAGCAGCGACGAAAGGAGAAGGTATTTCACGCCGCCCGCATAAAGCAGCCAGACAGCGTAGAGCACGGAAACCGCAGCAATCACCAAATCCCTGCGGCGTTCCGGTCGCGACAACTCGTAAGTCTCGCCGCGAATGGCAAGCAGCAGCGCGTACGTCGCCGACCAGAAGTAAGGCACGAGAATCATCGAGGTGGCGAGATAGATGAGCGAGAGATACGTGCCCTTCGACACCAGCGTGATGAGCAGAAACAGCTGCACCATGCCGTTGGTCAGCCATAACGCGTTGGCCGGCACCTGTCTCGCGTTTTCCTTGCGCAGGAACGCGGGCATCGTGCGGTCGCGCGCGGCCGAAAACAGAATCTCCGCACACAGCATGACCCACGAAAGCAGCGCGCCGGCCAACGAAATGGCAAGCCCCACGCTCACCAGCACCACGCCCCAATGTCCGATAACGTGTTCAAGCACGCCTGCCATCGAGGGATTCTTCAGCCCCGCGAGTTGACGCTGCGTCATGATGCCGAGCGCCAGCACATTGACGAGCACCAGCACGAGAAGCACGACGAAAAATCCGATCACCGTGGCCTTGCCGACGCTCTTGCGATCCGCGGCACGTGCCGAGAAAACGGTCGCCCCCTCGATGCCGACGAACACCCAGACCGTGACGAGCATCATGTTTCGGACCTGATCCAGCACACCGCCCAGCGCCGGATTCGAGCGCGCCCAGATATCGGCCGAGAAGACATCCAGCCGAAACGCGAGGAGGCAGATCAGAATGAACAGGACGAGTGGAACGATCTTCGCAATCGTCGTGAACTGATTGATGAAACTCGCTTCCTTGATGCCCCGCAGCACCAGAAAATGCACGCTCCACAGCAGCACCGAGGAGCAGGCGATTGCGGGTAACGTATTGCCTTCGCCGAATACAGGGAAGAAATACCCGAGCGTACTGAATAACAGCACGTAGTACCCGACGTTGCCGAGCCACGCGCTGATCCAGTAGCCCCAGGCCGAGGCGAAGCCCATGTAATTGCCGAATCCGGCCTTGGCGTATGCGTAGACGCCGCCATCGAGATTCGGCTTGCGGTTGGCGAGTGTCTGAAATACGAGCGCGAGGGCCAGCATGCCGAAGGCCGTAATGACCCAGCCAATCAGTACGGCGCCCACACCCGCGGAAGCGGCCATATTCTGCGGCAACGAAAAGATGCCGCCGCCGATCATCGAGCCCACGACGAGGGCAACGAGCGCACCCAGTCGCAGCCCGTTTGTCTCCCTGTGTTCCCCAGCGGCATCGAACCCGTGGGTGGCGTCGCTCATATCCGCTCCGTCTTCGCAGTGTCAGGTCGGCGTATCCGGCTCCATTGCGAAATCAATGTTGGCAGGTATGCAGGCAAATGCAAGGAAAACGCGGTGCATTCGGAATGCGACAGGAAACGACAGGAAACGTCGGGCAATGCACGGCGCATCGCCGGCATTGCGATATGATCGCGCTTTACTGTGCCGGGATTCCCTACATGCAAGTGCTGGTCGACGCTGACGCCTGCCCCGCCGTCATCAAGGACATGTTGTTTCGGGCCGCGCGGCGTGCCGAAGTCCTGGTGACGCTGGTGGCAAACCAATATCTGCGCACACCGCCGTCGCCCTTTATCAAGTCGATTCAGGTGCCGGCGGGTTTCGACGCGGCTGACGCCCGTATCGTCGAACTGGTCGAGGCGGGCGACCTCGTGATTACCGCCGACATACCGCTTGCCGCAGCGGTGCTCGAAAAGAACGCGCAAGCGCTCGATCCGCGCGGCAACTGGTTTACGCGCGAAAACATTCAGGAACGGCTGACGATGCGCGACGTGATGGATCAACTGCGCAATGCAGGCATCGAAACGGGCGGTCCGGCGCCGTTCAGCGCGCGTGACAGCAAGGCGTTCGCCGGGCAGCTCGATCGATTTCTCGCGCGGCATAGCCCGCCGCCGCGCAAGACTGAGTGAGCGCAGAAGGCGCGAGACGTTTGGGATCGTCGTGGTCCCGCACACGCGAATCGCGCGCGATTAGAGCCGAAATATTTCCTGCGCGCCGCTAACCCCTGCAAAGCGCAGGGTTTTTGTCAGGTGATTTGACGCCAAAAATGAGGCGGCGCGACCGCGAACCCCGCTGCCTCCCGAAACAAGCCGATCCCCCGCCCGCCCCAGCCCAGCCGGACTTTGCCGCGGATCGCCCCTGCCAGGCTCGATGCGTATTGGGCAGACACGATAGTTCGTCGTCCTCAACGCTGTGCGTTTCGCTCTTGCCATTGGGCGGCGTCTTTCCTATGATCATCAAACGCGAATCACTCTCATTCTCATCGAAGCGTCACGCGCCGCGTAAACGGTTGCGCGTTGCGCCTCGTTAGCCTTCTCGCCGTCTTGGTCCTTCGATGAGGTAACCCGACATGGTCCTTTCCGCTCCAGGTGAAAGTTCAATCATGAGTACAACTAATGTCAAACCAGGTCCAACCTCGCCCGTGCTCGACTTCGTGGCGATCGGCCTCGGGCCGTTCAATCTGAGTCTCGCCTGCCTCGCCGATCCGATCCGCGATCTGCGCGGCCTCTTCCTCGAACGCAACGAGGACTTCGACTGGCACCCGGGCATGCTGATCGACGACACGACGCTCCAAAACCCATTTCTCGCCGATCTCGTCAGCCTCGCGGATCCCAAAAGCAAGTTCAGCTTCCTCAACTACTGCAAGCAGGAAGGCAAGCTCTATGCGTATTACATTCGCGAGCGCTTTTATCTAAGCCGCGCCGAATATAACCGCTACTGCAAATGGGCTATCAGCCAACTGTCGAGCATCGCGTTCGGCTCGAGCGTGGAGCACGTTGAATACGACGCGCAGCAAGGCCATTACATGGTGCGCGGGCGGCACGTGCGCACCGGCCAGCCGTTCATGCATCGCGCCGCGCGCCTCGTGATCGGCGTGGGTTCCGTGCCGCAATTGCCGCCGTGCTGCGGCGAGCTGCGCGAGCGCTGCATCCATAGCGCGCATTACGTGGCGTGCAAAGCCGAGCTGCAGCAAAAGCGCTCGATTGCCGTGATCGGCAGCGGCCAGAGTGCAGCCGAGATTTTCTACGACCTGCTCAAGGAAAGCGACGAGCACGACTACACGCTCACGTGGATCACGCGTTCGCCGCGTTTCTTCCAGATGGAAAATACGAAGCTCACGCTGGAAATGATCTCGCCCGACTATATCGACTACTTCTACAACCTGCCGGATGGCGTGCGCGAAAACATCATTGCCAAGCAGGACAGTCTCTACAAAGGCGTGAACGCCTCGCTCATCAACCAGATTTATGACCTGCTCGACGACCGCCGCAGCCGCGGCTGCAACAGCGCGCGACTCATCACCAATTCCGAGTTGAGCGCCTGTCGTCACGACCGTATCGAAGACCGCTTTCACCTGCGCTTCGTGCAACGCGACGAGGGCGTGCAATACACCCACGTGACGGACGGCGCGATCTTCGCGACCGGCTATGGGCAGAACGTGCCCGGCTTCATCGAGGGCATTCGCGCACGCATCCGCTGGGACGACAAGGGGCGCTACAGGCTCTCGCGCAACTATGCAATCGACGTAAGCGGGCGCGAGATCTTCGTGCAGAACGCAGGGCTCTACAGCCACGGCCTGACCAACCCCGACCTCGGCATGAGCTGCTATCGCAACTCCTGCATTTTGCGCGAGCTGACCGGTGTGGAGCACTACAAGATCGAGCGGCGCATCGCGCTGCAGGACTTCTCGGTGCCGGACACGGAAGCGTTCGTGAAGATGCCGCTGGAGGCGCAATGAAGCTGCGCAGCACGATCATCCTGATGACGACCTTCGCCGTCATCAGCGATGCGATCCTGATTCCCTTCTACCCGCAGTTCTTCGCCGCGCGCTATGGCGTGACGAGCCCCGTGCATGCGGGCGCTTACGTGGCGTTCATCTCCATTGTCGTGATGCTCACGCTGCCGCTCTGGGCGCGCATTGCGAAGCGCCTCGACGCCATGCATCTGCTCGTTTATACGCAGTGCGCCGCGGGCGTGCTTTCGGTCGCGAGCTATTTCGCGGCGACGGTGCCGCTCTTCTGGGTACTCTCGCTCGCGATGTTCATGTGCAAAAGCAGCTACCTGCTGATGTACCCGTACATGATGCGCCTCGAAGCGAAAGAATCGCATGCGCATACCATCGGCGTGCTTTCGGTGGTGGTGCACTTCGGCGCGATTGCGGGCGCGGTGGCGGGCGGCTTCGTCATGCAGGTCTGGGACGCGCATCACTGCATCTTCGCGATGGCCGCCGGCGACTTCGTGCAGATGGCGATCAGCCTTGCCCTGATCCGCACCCACCGCATTGCGCGGCGCTGCCGGTTTGCGGATTCTGCCGACGAAGCACCGGTCAAGGCGGGCCTGGGTGCGCGCATGCCGATCCTGCGTCTCGCACTGCTCATGCTCGCGTTCGACTTCTGCGTGTATCTCATCCGGCCGTTCATGGCGTCGTACTGGCAAGCCGTCACTCATGCGCCCGGCGAACTGGTTCCGGGGCTCGTGTTCGCCATTCCCGGCATGGTCGCGCTCGTCGCGCTGCGCCTGAACAAGCGCCTCGCCACCCAGGGCAAGCGCGTGCCCGATCACATGCTCGCGAACCTGCTGCTGTGCACCGCCGGCATGCTGCTGCAAGGCGTGGAGGCGCCGCTGTGGATCGTCGTGGGCCGCGTGATGTTCGGCTGGGCGCTGTTCCAGATCGTCGTGAAGCTCGACGTGACGATGTTCGCACTGAGCACGCCCGCCTCGTATGCCGCCGACTACAGCGTCATCAACTTCTTCCAGAACCTCGGCGTGCTGCTGGCTTCGTTCGCGGCCGGCGCGATCGTCGACGAAGCCGGCTTGCGTGCGCCGTTCTTCGTGGCGTCCGTGGGCCTCGTTTTCACGGCGCTCGCGAGCGTGTGGCTGCTCGCCCGGCCGCGCGCCCAGGACTCGGCCCTTTCCAACCCGATTGCCGAAACAGGAGTCACCGCCCGTGCGAACTGAAATCGCTGCCGACGAAATCGCGCTGTGTCATGTCCCGGCTGCACGCATGGCCATGCCCGAGGCCTTTCACATCCGCCCGCTCGACGCGCAACGCGACGCGCCCACGCTGCACCGCTGGTTCATCGAAGAACGCGCCGCGTTCTGGAACATGCGCGACAAGAGCGTGACGGAGGTGGCCGCGTTCTATCAGGCTATCGAGGACTCGGGGCACGCGCGCGCCTGGCTCGGTTCGCAGGATGGCGTACCCGCCTTCCTGTTCGAAACCTACGACCCGGCTCACGAAGAGATCGGCGAGCACTACGACGTGTGCGAGGGCGACCTCGGCATGCATCTGTTCGTCGGCCCCGCGGCCCGGCGCATATCGGGCTACACGCGCCACGTATTCGAAACGCTCATGGCGTTCCTGTTCGAGCGCCTTGGCGCGCAGCGCATCGTCGTCGAGCCGGATGCGCGCAACGCACGCATCCACGCCCTGAATCGCGCGATGGGCTTCGTGTATACGAAGGACGTCGCGTTTCGCGAGAAGACCGCCTCGCTCGCTTTCTGCACGCGATCCGCTTTTTACGCCGCCATTACGCAGGATCACTAAATTCTATAAGGACATCGCAACATGAATCACGTCGCAACCCAGGCTTCCATGCAACATGTGCTCCTCACGCCCCATGAGGCTACCGCCCACCTCATACCCGAGGTGTGGCAGCACGCGAACCGCATGTTGGTGCGCAAGGCCATTGCCGAGTACGCGCACGAGCTGATCGTCGAGCCACAGCGTGTGGGCGATGCGCCCGGCGAGCACTACGCGCGCTATGCGCTCGAATCCGACGACGGTACCCGCGTCTACACCTTCGACGCGCGCCTGCTCGCACTGCGCCACTGGAGCATTCGCCCCGAGACCATCGTGTGCTCGCAGGACGGCGCGCCGCAACCGCTCGACGCCCTCGCCTTCATCCTCGACGTGAAAGCGCGGCTTGGCATCAAGGAGGAGATGCTGCCCATCTACCTCGATGAAATCAGCAGCACGCTGTATGGCGCAGCCTATAAAGCGGTGAAAGATGGCCCGGACACAGCCGAACTCCTCGATGCCGATTTCCAGTCGATCGAAACCGCGATGAGCGAAGGCCATCCAGGCTTCGTCGCCAACAACGGCAGGCTCGGCTTCGACGCGGGCGACTATCGCGCGTTCGCGCCCGAGGCAGGCTCGCCGATTCAAATCGTCTGGCTCGCCGTGCACAAGGAGAACGCCGCGTTCCACAGCTCAGCCGACCTCGACTACGAACAGCTCATGGCAGAAGAACTGGGCGTGGAGACCATCGCGCGCTTTCGCTCGATCGTCGAAGCGCGCGGCGTGGACTTCGCCGACTATCGGTTGATGCCGGCGCACCCGTGGCAGTGGTTCAACAAACTCTCGATCGCGTTTGCAAGTTATGTCGCGACCAACCGCATCGTTTGCCTTGGCTTCGGCGCGGACCGTTATCAGGCCCAGCAATCGATCCGCACGTTCTTCAATCTCTCGGACCGTTCGAAACGCTATGTGAAGACGTCGCTCTCGATTCTCAACATGGGCTTCATGCGCGGACTCTCGCCGTACTACATGTCGGGCACGCCCGCCATCAACGACTTCATCAAAGGCCTCGTGGCGAGCGACGCGTATCTGCAAGGCAAAGGGTTCACCATCCTGCGCGAAGTCGCGTCCATCGGCTTTCGCAATCGCTATTACGAAGCGGCCGTCCAGGTGGACAGCCCCTACAAGAAGATGTTTTCGGCGCTCTGGCGCGAGAATCCGCTCAGTCTCGCGGGAGACGGCCAGCGGCTCATGACCATGGCCGCGCTGCTGCATACGGACCGCCATGGCGCAGCGCTGCTGCCGGCGCTGATCGAGGCTTCGGGGCTCACGGCGCAAGCCTGGCTCGAGCGCTACATGGAGGCATATCTCGCGCCCCTCGTCCATTGCTTCTACGCACACGATCTCGTGTTCATGCCGCACGGCGAAAATCTCATCCTCGTGCTTGAAAACCATGTGCCCGTGCGCGCGATCATGAAGGACATTGCGGAAGAATCCGCCATCCTCAACAAGGATGCGCAGCTTCCGGAAAACGTCAAGCGCCTCGCCGTGGACGTGCCCGAGCGCGTCAAGCTGCTCGCGATCTTCATCGACGTGTTCGATGGCTTCTTCCGCTACATGAATCAGGTACTCGTCGAGCACGGCTGCTGCACGGAAGACGTCTTCTGGGACACGGTGGCGCGCTGCGTTGCACGCTATCAGGACGAGCACCCGCAACTCGCGCGCAAATACGCCGAATACGACCTCTTCGCGCCCGAGTTCCTGCACTCGTGCCTGAACCGTCTGCAACTCGGCAACAACCTGCAGATGGTCAATCTCGCCGATCCCGCGGGCAATCTGAAGATGGCGGGCAATCTGCAGAACCCGCTGGCGGGCAGGCGCGGTGCGCCGCGAGACGCCGCGCAAGCGACTGGCATGAGCGCCGAAGCGGTCGCGGCATAAGCATGGCGGCAAACCGCGCGCTCGACGACATGCTGCAGCTCGCCGCGCGGCTCGTACCGGGATTGCGGGGCGTGGTAGCCGCGCGCCCCGCGCAAGGCATCGTGCATACGCGCCCGGCGCCGCCTGGCGGGGACGCCAATCGCGCTGCGCTCGATGCGCTCCTTGCCTTCTGGTCGCGCACCTACCCTGAAGCGGGCCGCCCGTACTGGTCGTCGCGCTGCTGGGGCATCCTGATCTGGCAACCGCTCTACTTGAGCGTGATCGGAGTGCATGCGGCAGGCGTGTCGCTCTCGCTTGCGGACATCGCGCAACCCATCGCCGAGGGCTGGACCCGCGAGGTCCGCATACGCGATCACGAACCGGCGCAGGGCGACACGCACGCATTGATCGCGCACGCCGCACGCGAAATCGTCTCGTGCTGCGAGCAGATGCACGACGAGTTGATGCCGGTGATTCGCCTGAATCCGGCAGCAGCGCGTGCCACGCAAGCCGACGTAGTGCTCGCCGCACTACTTGCGGCACGCAAGGCGCGTCCCGAATGGAGCGACGCACAGGTCGAGGCGCATGGCCGGCAGTGGCTCGCAGCGCTCGGCGTGCAAGGCTGCTCAGGCTATTTCCCGTTTTCGCGCACGGACGGCGCAAACGCACTCGCGCTGGAGCGGCGCACCTGCTGTTACCACTATCGCCGCCGCGACGGCGAACTCTGCAGCACCTGCCCGCGGCTCGCAAAGCATGAACGCATCGTGCGCCTGAACGCGCAACACGAAACAGGATGAAACCGACCGATGAACGATATCAGTGACCTCGCGCATCTCGCGCTGCCGACCGATACGGAGGAGGTGCATGCGCAATTGCCCGCGAGCGCCTATTTCGACGAGACGCTGTTCGAGCGCGAGATGGCGCGTATCTTCGCGCACTCGGCGCTATACGTGGGCCACGAACAGTCGGTGCCCGAGCGCGGCGACTGGCGGCACCTGCCGCAGGACGAAGGCGGCCGCGTGCTGGTGCGCGGCGAACACGGCGTGCAATTGCTCTCGAACGTCTGCCGTCATCGCCAGTCGCTCATGCTGGGCGGCAAGGCCGGCAACGTCGCTGAGAGCGGCGGCCCGCCTGCGCAAGGCAATCTCGCCGCGAGCGGCGGCAACATCGTATGTCCTTTGCATCGCTGGACGTACGCGCCTGGCGGCGAGTTGATCGGCGCGCCCGAGTTCGAGCGCAAGCCGTGCCGCAATCTCGAACGTTTCGAACTGCGAAATTGTCATGGGATGCTCTATGAGGGACCCCGCGAGCCCGCGCGCGACATGGCGCGCGTGTTCATGCGCCCCGAGTTCGACTTCTCCGGGTACGTGCTCGATCACGTCGAAACGCATACCTGCCGGTACAACTGGAAAACCTTTATCGAAGTCTATCTGGAGGATTATCACGTCGCGCCATTCCACCCAGGCCTCGGGCGTTTCGTGACCTGCGAAACGCTCGACTGGGAATTCGCCGAAACGTACAGCATGCAACGCGTGGGCGTGCACGCCGCGCTTGCGCATCCGGGTTCGGAAATCTATCGCGCGTGGCACGATCGATTGCTCGATTATCGCGGCGGCGAGGCGCCCGAGTTCGGCGCCATCTGGCTCGCGTATTTCCCCACGCAGATGATCGAGCTCTACCCGCACGTGCTCGTGGTCTCGACGCTGTATCCGAAGAGCCCGCAGGAAACGCTCAACGTGGTGGAGTTCTACTACCCCGAAGAAATCGCGGCATTCGAACGCGAATTCATCGAAGCTCAACGCGCGGCGTATCTGGAGACGATGATCGAGGACGACGAGATCGCCGAGCGTATGGATGCGGGACGACTGCGGCTCCACCGGCGCGGCATCAGCGACGCCGGGCCGTATCAGTCGCCGCTCGAAGACGGCATGCGCCATTTCCATGCGTGGTATCGGCGCGCCCTCGCGGGACCGCTCGAATGAGCCATTGCGTAACCGCGCAAGGCAGGCGGTTTGCATTGGCGCGGCGAATGCAACGCACGCCCCGCGCCTTCTCGTTACGTCAGGCGTTAGCCACTTCGCTCAAGCTCGGGTAGTCCGTATAGCCTTGCGCGGCGCCCCCAAAGAAGCCGTTGCGATCCGCCGCGTTCATCGCCGCATTGCGCTGCAGGCGGGTGACGAAATCGGGATTCGCCAGCACCATCTGACCGTAGGATTCCAGGTCCGCCAGCCCCGTGGCCACATCTGCGCCAATCTGTTCGCGCGGGCGGCCAGCCCGGTTCACGATCAACGCTCCCTTCCACAGCTTGCGAATGTCAGCCAGCAGCGCCTCGTCGCCCTGATGCGCGATGTGCAGATAGGCGAGCCCCAGTTTGTCGAGTTCGGCCACCAGATAGTGATAAAGATCGGGGCCTTGGGCGCCTTCGTCGATGCCCCACAGCGTCGTGCCCGGTGAAAGGCGGATAGCCGTGCGGTCCGCGCCGATTTCGCCGGCAATGGCGGCCGCGACTTCGAGCGCAAAGCGTGCGCGGTTTTCGATCGGGCCACCGTATTCGTCCGTGCGCGTATTGGCGCTCGGCGCGAAGAACTGCTGAACCAGATAGGCATTCGCGCCGTGGATTTCGACACCGTGCGCGCCGGCATCAACGGCGTGGCGGGCGGCGGTGCGGAAATCGTCGACGGTGCGGCGGATTTCTTCGATGGTCAAGGCACGCGGCACGGGAATGTCCTGCATGCCGCTGGCCGTGAACATGGCCGTACCCGGCGCAATGGCGGAAGGCGCGACGCCCACGCGGTGGTGCCGCGTATTGTCGGGATGCGACATGCGGCCGGCGTGCATGAGCTGGATGAAGAGGTGGCCGCCTCTCGCATGCACGGCCGAGGTGACTTTTTTCCATCCGGCGACATGCGCGTCGCTATAAATGCCCGGGGTCGTCATGTAGCCCTGGCCCTCATCCGAAGGCTGCGTGCCTTCGGTGACGATCAAGCCAACGCTCGCACGCTGGGCGTAATACTCGGCGGCCAGTTCGCCGGGCGTGCCGTCGGCCAGCGCGCGCGAACGCGTCATGGGCGCCATGACCAGACGGTTTGGCAGCGTGTAACGTCCGACGCGTACGGATTCGAAAAGCTTGCTCATGATGATCCCCTCGACTGGTTTGGATGGGTGCATCATCGCCTGCTTCACGATTGGGATAAATATGGTAGTTTGGATATCATTGATCCATTGATGGAGCAGTCAAGGTGGAACTACTGAACGACATGGCCTTGTTCGTGGAAGTCGTCAAAGCCAAGGGGTTTCGCAGTGCCGCCGACGCGACAGGCATGCCGAATTCCACCCTTTCACGCCGCATCAGCGGCCTGGAAAAGGCGATCGGACTGCGCCTGCTCCATCGCACGACGCGCAAGATCGAGTTGACCGAAGCGGGTCAGGTCTACTTCGAGCGCTGCAAGCGCATCGTCGATGAAGCCCGCCTCGCGCACGAGCAGCTAGGCGACATGGTCGCGCAGCCCAGCGGCGTGCTGCGGGCCTCGTTTCCGGTCGATTTCGCCGTCACCTACCTCGCGCCCCTGATCGCCAAATTCGCCAGTCTCTACCCAGCCATCTCCTTCGATTTCGAACTGAATCCGCGGCGTGTCGATCTGGTGAGCGATCCGTTCGACGTGGCGATCCGCATGGGCGAGTCCGAGAGCTCGCAACTCATTGCGCGTCCGCTGGCGTCGCTCACACCATATCTCTATGCGTCGCCGGGCTATCTCCGGCGCGCGGGCGAGCCAGGCAAGCCGGCCGACCTGGAACGGCACGAATGCCTGGTTATCCTGAGGGCTGACACGTGGACCTTGCACGACGCAAAGCGCACGAGCATGGTGAAGGTGGGCGGACGCTTTACGCTCAACAGCGTCGGCATGATCCGCCGCCTCGCTACGCTCGACATGGGCATCGTGCTGCTGCCAGCGGAAATCGTGGCCGACGAGGTGGCCAGCGGAGCGTTGCGGCGGATTTTGCCGCAATGGCATGGCACGCCCACGCCGGTCTACGCGATTACGGAAACGCGTCTGCTGCCGGCGAAGACGCAGCGGTTTATTGAGTTTTTGCGGGCGCGGCTGGCGCGGTAGCGCGCCGCCGAGGATGTATGACCGCTGAGATATCCGCGAGCGGCGCTGCGGCCGCTCGCGGATACGGCACTACGACTTAGAAGGCAACGTAGGCCGACGTAGCGACGCCTTGATTGCCATCAGTGCTCGGATCGTAATTGACGTACACAGTGCGGCCATAGAAAAACGGCATGCCGAAATCGAAGGCGACGCCCGTCATGATCCCGCCGACGTTCCCGTACGCGAAGCCACCGTCCTCGAACAAATTCAGCGCGTTGGCGATGCTAAGCCCCGCCGAAACGTTGGTGCCGTTGAACCCTGTGACAGAAGGCGTCCGCGACACCGTCGAAGCGGGGCAGTAGAAGCCGATCGCGCGCGTGCACATCGTCGACGATAACGTGCTGTCAGGGAAGAACAGCCCGTTTGAGCCCGTATCGAAGAATGCCGCCGACACGCTCGTACCGCTCAGTGATGCACTTTGCACGTTGCCATAATGGTCGGTTGTGAGCTTCTGAATGCCGGAAGTCGGCACTACGTTGTTCGACTGCGTACCGATGCCGAACGTCAGGAACCCGGTTGCGCTCGTCGAACCCGACGACGTCACGGCCGGCATGTTCAGGATCACGCCCGTGTTGTCGGTCGGGAACAACCGGACCGGATTCGTCACTTGCGACGCTTCCACTACCGCGAGGTCCGTGCAGCTCGTCGAACTTCCCGACCCCGTGCAGCCGAAATAGACGCCGTTCGGCGTGGTTGCGCAGCCACTGCCGCAGTCGTATTCCGCGGGGCCGATGCCGAGAATGCCGTGCGCCGCGATTGACGACGACGTGTCGTTGAGCGTACCAACTGCGCAGCCGTCGTTAGTGCCGCCAGCCGCCGTTTGCGGCAGATCGCCCAGGACATGGATGGGCACGCTCGAAGCCGTTTCACCGCCGATCGTCACATCCGCCGTACGAACGGAGCCCCAGGTGTTGCCGTCGGCAAAACCGAAGCACTCGGCAACGGATTTGCCGCTCACTGTCTCGACCGGCAACGCCGCCTGCATGGTGCTGTTCAGCGCATCCAGCGTGAGCCGCAACCCCCACGACCCCGTATCGACCTGGATGTCGTTGATCGTTTGGCACGTGCTCGTGCCGTGAGCGCAAATCGTCACGCTGACCGTCGGAATGTTCGGGGCGTTTTTGACGCCCGACGCCACAGTCACGGCAACCTGGTTGCTCGCGAGCGTCGCGGGCAAGCTCGATACCGGGGCGCCGGCAGCGAGGACCGTGCTGTTAGACGTACCGCCCGTGCCGCCGCTGCCTGTCGACGTGCCCGCCGACGAATTGCCCGATCCGCCGCCACCACCACCGCAACCCGCGACGAGAGCGACAACTGCCGCCAAACCGAATGCAGCCAACATTCGGGCCAGTTTCCCATTGATACTCAACATGGTTCGCCTTGTTTTAGTTTGTTATTGGATGTCGGTGGCGCTCACGCCCGTCGGCAACGACTGCGGCAGATAGGCTTGCCCGGAGAACGCGCCCATATGGCCGCCGGAATGAACCACAAGATTGGGAAGCTCGACGGCCAGCGGACCACGGCCAGGATTAGCGGTGCGCTGCGAGACGCGCGCACTGTCGTATTGCGTGAAGTAGGTGCCGAGCAGTACGGGGAGGTTCGGCATGATCGGCCCACTCCACGCAATGCCGAATACTGTGCCCGCCGCCGTAGCGTACTCACGGACGACCGTGCCGGTGGCGAAAGTCGTTTGCGTCACCGTGTATGAGGCGGCGCTCGCGGTACCCGAGACGCCCGATGCAGCATGGACGACGGCCGCATTGGCCGAACTGGAGACAGCTCCAGCCGGCGCGGGCGTGGGCATGCCGCCGAGTGCAGCCGAGGCAGGTGCCGCCGCACCGAGCGCAGCACAACTGAACGCCGCGCAAAGCGCGGCGTGCAAGATCTGATTCGACATCAGGAGAGAACCCTTTTTATGGTTGGTTTTATCGCGCACATCGGCGCAGGTTTGCCGTTGCCATCCTTGCGAAAATCAACGGCGAGAATCGAACCCTCACTTCACGCCGGGGTGTCCCGGGAGACTACCCGAAATGCCCTGCCGGGTCCGCTGAACGGTGTATCTATTTCTCTAGTCTCCCCAGTCGCCCCAATTTGCTCGCAGTTGGTTTCAATCATTGAGCTTTAGTTTGCCGAGGCGATCTCTGCCTCGATTATCCTGGCTGTTATCTTCGATCTGGTACACGCGCGTACGCACCGCGGGAAGCTCGGGCGGCTCCTTGGCGATTCCCCAGGCGCTCAGCAAGCCTTCGAATGACGCACCGGCCGGCGTCGTCCGTGGCTCCGGCAGTGGGACGCCGGTAGAACGGTAGCGCGCGGATCCTCGCGCACTCGCGCCCTTATTGATGCGTTCGGCAGCCCCGTTGCGCATGGCGTAGCGCACGACATCCGACGCTTCGCGCGAATTCATCAACCCCGACGCAGTGATTTCGCTGACCGACGCGCTTTCGCGTTGCGCCAACCAGTGCAGCAGCGTAAGCGCACTAGCGTGAACCTTCATTGCAGGCCTCTCCCGTCCTTGTCTTGTCCCTGTCCCCGGCGAAGATCACGCGATGCACTGAACGGATTTCGCGGCGTTTACCATGTCATGTCGACACCCGCGAGCCAGAGTCGCGTCCATGCCGTTGCGCTTGATAGCGCCCGCGAACGTCAATCCCGTCGTGAGGACCGCGCTCGTCCGGAGCGTGAATTGCGTGTGCAGGCGTGTGCTGCACGCTGAGATGGGCCATCTGCTTTGCATTCGTTCATTCCCCGCACGCGCATGCGTTGGCGGTAACCCCCGAGCGGCCGGCGTGCCGCGTGTTTGCAATCGTATTAATTCTGTTCTTAAAAGGCTATCGGCAACCTTTAGACGAATCTTTAGCGCAGACCATTAGTTTATGAACGCTGCATTTACGCAGTCGTAATAAAAATGTAGGGATTTGAAATTGAATTGAATAACTCACCGAAAATCTCAGTGTGCCATTCCATACTCGTCGCCCACAGCCCGTCACAATCGACGCGGCCGCCCGGCCAGCGGCGAATGATGCAAAACACATAAACGCCACGCTGGCGCTTCGAGGCAACCGCAAATAAAAACGCACAAGGGATTCGAATGGAGTCGATCATATTGGGTCAGTGCGTGAAGGGCGCATGGCGCGACGGCTGGCGATATTTCCGTCACCACCCCGTATTTGCGGTTTTGCTACTGCCCTACGCGTGGCTTTCGTCGTCCGCCGTGAACACCCTGAGCCCCGACCGCACGCCGCCGTTCCGGCTCCTCACCTACCCGAGCTATTGGCGATATCTTGGCTGAACCTGGGGACTGGCCATCCTCGCTCCGGTGCTCGTCTGCCTGGATACGGGAAGTGTGGACCGATACGCGCGGGCATTGCTGGAGCATCTGGCCCATCCAGGTGTCGCAGGACTACCCACGCTCACGGCCTCGGTCGTCGTCGCCGCACCCGGCCTCGCGACGCGGCACCAGGCTCTCGCTTCGCTCGACACCCACAATCTGCTGGGCACCGCACTCGCTGCTTTCGGCGCGCTCTATCTGGGCGCGCCGTGTTCCGCCTGGCTATATCGGCGCTATGCCAACACCCTGAAGGCGAGCCTGGCGCGCTGAAGCCCGTTCACGCTGCCGGCGCGCGCCGCGCGAACAGGCGCCGCGTCAGATCGAACGCTACGAGGTTGCCCGAGACGACCAGCAAAAGACCGATAACCGCAAGCAAGGACCACCGGTAGCCCTCGTAGACCGTCGAAACCGCCAGCGCGACGATCGGGAACAAGACCGTGCAATACGCCGCGCGCTCGGGCCCGATCCGGCCAACGAGCGTCAGATAGGCCGTAAAGCCGATCACTGACCCTGCTACGACGAGCCAGGCCAGCGCGCCGAGATAGCGCGCATCCATTTCGAGCCTGAACGGCAATCCGGCCGCGGCACTGCCGGCCACGAGCACAGCGGTGCCGATCAGCATGGCCCAGCCGTTCGTGACGAGCGGATTGAGCCCCATCGACTGCATGCGGCTGGATAGCAGATTGCCCGTGGAAAAGCACAGCGTGCCGAGGAAGGCCACGGCGAGGCCGAGCCACGCGGTCTGATCGCCGATATGGCCGGCCATCTGCTGCAGGAAAAGACAAACGATCCCGATCAGGCCCAGTACGGCGCCGCCCACGGCGGAGGGTTGCAGCGGCCGCCCCATGAAAATGCGTCCGTTGATCGAATTCAAGAGCGGCGCGGTCGAAAACACCACGGCCACGAGCCCGCTCGGCACGATGTTCTCGGCATAGTAAAAGCACAGGAAATTGAGGCAGAACAGCGCCAGCCCCTGGGCGACGAGATAGCGCCACGCCGCGCGCGGCGGCCAGATGGGGCGGCGCATCACGCCCAGCAGCGCAAACACCAGAAGTGCCGCGAGCCCGAAACGCCAGGCGATCGAAACGGGCGCGGGCACGACGCCAAGCTGCCACTTGATAGCGATCCAGGTGGTGCCCCAGATCAGGACGGTGAGCACGTAGAGTAAGAGATTCATCGCGGGAAAGGACCTCGAGTCGATGCCCCAACTATGGCGCACGGGGCCGGCGCGGACTTGTCCAGGATTGCGCATTTCTTGCCTGCGCCCGGCCACGGCCAGCAACGGCGGGGGCGCGAGCGTATACTTTCAAAAGCCGCTCTGACTACCCGCTTTGTGGACCCCATCACCGCCTTGCAGCACGCCGCCCCGACCATGAACGCCCAGGTGCCGCTTCCCGCACCCGCCCTCGCCAATACGCCCTTTGGGCTGCATTCGGTGTGCCGCACGCTGAGCGAGGCCAATGCGACACTGGAGCGCTTTGCGTGGCTCGGCGACCAGTTCGCGGCCGCCGTGTGGACGCGCGTCACGCGCGAGGCCGAAACCGTCTATGACCGGCCGGGCCATCACACGCTGTCGTGCTATCTCGACGGCGGCTACCGCACGGAGCGGCAGAAACTGCCTGGCGTGTACGGCGCGCCAAGCCGCCTCTGCGCGCTGCCCGGCGACCATGAATCGCGCTGGTGGGTGCGCGGCCACATGCATTTCATGCACCTGTATTTCCTGCCCGAGCACTTCACGCAGCGCGCGGTGCGCGAGCTCGACCAGGAACCGCGCGAACTCACTCTCGCTGACCGCACGTATTTCGAAGACGAACGCATTGCCGTGCTCTGCCAGGCGCTGGCCAACGAGAACTGGGCCGATCCAGATGGACTTTTACGCAGCAACGAAACGGCGCACGACGTGCTGAGCCTGCTGCTGCGCAGCCAGGGCGTGCGGTGCGCGGGCGCGGCCCTCAAGGGCGGCCTCGCCGTATCGACACGGCGGCGGCTGCGCGACTATATCGACGCCCACCTGGGCGAGACGCTGACGCTCGGCGCACTGGCCGATGTCGCGTGCCTTTCCGAGTACCATCTCGCGCGTATGTTTCGCACCTCGTTCGGGCGGCCGCCGCATGCGTGGATCGCCGCCCAGCGTCTGGAGCGCGCCCGCCTGCTGTTGCGCACGACCGCTCTGCCGCTCGCGCAGATTGCCGCAGAGTGCGGGTACGCGAACGCGAGCCACTTCAGCCATCGCTTCCGCGATGCATTCGGCGCCGCGCCGAATGTCTATCGTCAAGCATTCCTGAAGTAGTCGTATGTCCCTCGATCCCGCCGTGCGTGGCTCCATGTTTTGCCACGCGGCTGGGTCTTGTCGCGACTGCTGGGCCTGCCTATCGTGACGTCATGCCCTCGACGTTCACCGCAAAGAGCCCGTCATGTTCCGAACCATCGTCGAACACACTTCGCGTTTTAGCGCCGTTTTCCCCTTATCGCCCGCTCTGCGCACGACCTTGCGCGGCGGCGCTATTGTCCTTGCGGCAGTCATGGCATTCACGCTTGCGCTCACGTTCGCGCCACACAGCACTCGCGCTAATCTTGCGCTGTGTGTTGCATCGTACTCCGAATCATTTTCGGAACACGACAGGATAGATGCACACAACGCCCAGTCCCTCGCGATCGAACGCTGCATCGAGTAGCCGCGGCACTCCATCGGCAAAAATCCCCCATAACGCCGAGGCTTTGTCACAATGTGCGCTACGCGTCGGCAATGAGACGCCTTGTCAAAGGAGATCGTGATGGCGGAACTTGTGACTTGCCTGTGGTTCGATGAAGGTAGAGCACGCGAAGCGGCGGAGTTCTACGCCGCGACGTTTCCGGACAGCCATGTCGGGGCAGGCCATGTATCCCCGATACCAGGCATCGGTGCGGGGGCGGAACTGGTGGTCGAATTCACGGTGCTCGGCCGGCGCTTCGTGGGCTTGAACGGCGGCCCCAACTTCCAGGCGAACCAGGCCGTGAGCTTCATGGTCGAGACCCACAGCCAGGAAGAGACCGACCGCTACTGGAACGCCATCGTCGGCAACGGCGGCGAGGAATCGGATTGCGGCTGGTGCAAGGATCGCTGGGGTTTTTCGTGGCAGATCACGCCAAAGCGCCTGCTCGAATGCGTCTTCGGCACTGATCGCGAAGCCGGCAAGCGCGCGATGGAAGCGATGATGACCATGCGCAAGATCGACATCGCCGGGATCGAGCGCGCCGCCGCAGCGAAGTAGGCAACACGCCGCCGGACACCGCAATCGCCACATAGCTGGCATGCAGATGGCGCCGACATGGCGCGCGTGTCATATCAGGCGCATAAAGCGCCAACCACGCCGCGAGCAGGGAACGATACCTGCGAGATGCCCTCGTACGCACAAGGGCGACGCTCACGATAAGTGAGCCGCCGCCCTGACATTCATCGAGCGGTCGACGCCAGCCTGAGCTGGCGCCGCCGCGATGCTTGCGAGGGCACCATGGAGTCTCGCCAGAGGCGTTCGATCGAAGTCGACTTTTTCCGCGGCGTCGTGCTGATTGTGATCGTGCTCGATCACATACCGGGCAGCGCCTTGGCGCAGCTGACGCTGCACGCTTACGCGCTGTGCGACTCCGCCGAAGTGTTCGTGTTTCTCGGCGGGTACGCGTCGGCCGCGGCCTTTATGGCCGTGCGCGCGCACCGTGGCATGAGCGCCGCGCAAGCGCGCTTCCTGCGCCGCAGCTGGGAGATCTACCGCGCCTATCTGCTGACCGCCCTCCTCACGCTGCTTTCTGGCGCGATGCTCGCGCTCCTGAACCTCAATCCTGCCGCCGCCGACCTGAGCGGCTGGGCGTCGTTTGCCACGCATCCGCTGCGCGAGACCCTCCACGTCGTCTTGCTCGCCCGCCAGCCGTATCTGTCCAGCGTGCTGCCGATGTATGTCATATTTGCGCTGTGCGTGCCCGCAGCCGTCCCCTTCGCCCGCCGCGCGCCGCTCGCCACGCTGATCTGCAGCCTGCTGCTCTGGGCCTTCGCGCCGTTGCTGGCTGCGCTCATCGGCGCGAGCACGCTCGCGAACTGGCCGTTCAACCCATTCGCGTGGCAGTTGATGTTCGTATTCGGCATGCTCTGCCGGCTGCACCCGCTTCCGCCCGGCTTCAAGACCTCGGAAACCGCGCGCTGGCTGGTACGATGCGCGTTCGCCGCGGTGGTGCTGTTCGCGGCGGTTAAATGGTTCCTCCTGATTCAACCCATGCCTGGGGCAATGAAACAGCATCTGGCCTTCGCGCGCGTCGTCAACTTCATCGGCATTGCCATGGTGGCGGCGTATTTCGTCCATCGCGGCACGATCGCGCGGATCGCCGCGCGCGTGCCCGCCGTCGTGACCGTTGGCCGCACGGGGCGCGTGTGTTTCGTCGGCGGCACGCTGAGCTCGGTGATCGTCGACACCGCCACGCCACACGCGCTGCACGGCGCGGCGGCGTTCGCGGCAGCGCTGGCTGGCGACATCGTCGCGATCGGCGCGACGCTCATGCTCGCCAGGGCGTGGCGCGGCACCCTCGGGCGCCAGAAGGAGAAGGCCCGGGCGAGCGTCAACGGAGCCGGCTGCGGATGATACGACGGGGCAAGCGCGCACTCGGATCCCTCAAGGCGATCGCCATCGCCACGCTCACGCTCATCGCTAGCGGCCCCGTTTTCGCCCAGCACACGCCTTCGCTGCCGCTGCATTGCACCGACCTTGCCGGCGCGCTGCTGCCGCCCACGAGCATCGGCCTGCCGACCAACGGTGCGCTCGTGCAGAGCGCCGCGATGATCTCCGCGACCGCCACAGGCAATCTCAACGGCGACTTCTGCCGCTTGACCGGCGTGATCCGCGCCCGGAGCGCCGGGACGCCGGACATCCGCTTCGAAGTCAATCTGCCGAGCCGCTGGAACGGCCGTGCGCTGCAATTCGGCGGTGGCGGCTACAGCGGCGTCGTGGTGACGGGAACCGGCCCGATGCCCTTCTCGCCCGACCGCGCGCCGCTCGCGCGCGGCTATGCGACCTTCGGCGACGACTCCGGCCACAATGGCACCTCGTCCGAGGCCAACTTCGGACTGCTCGAAGAAGCCGTGACCAACTTCGGCTACGCGCATTTGAAGAAAGCGCATGACGTTGCGCTCGCACTGATCACGCTCGGCTATGGCAAGCCGCCGGAGCACGTGTATTTCGCGGGCGGCTCGACAGGCGGCCGCGAAGGCTATACCGTGATCCAGCGCTATCCCGATGACTACGACGGCGTGATCGCGAATTCGCCCGCGCTGAACTTCTCGGGCGTGCGCTTGACGGGCGTCGTGGTGGGCCAGCACGAATACCGCACGCCGGGCGGCTATCTGTCGCCGCAACTGCTGGAGCGCGTGTACGAGCGCGTGATGCAGGCATGCGATACACTCGACGGCGCGGCGGACGGCCTGATCAGCGACGTCGAAGCCTGCCGCGCGAAAGAGCCCGAGATCATCGACTCGCTGCGTTGCTCCTCACAGGATCAGACGGATCGCCAGCACGCCCCCGACGACTGCCTGACGCCACCGCAACTGGCGACGCTGGAAAGCCTGCGAGACGGCCTGCGCCTGCCCTACGCGCTCGCCTGGAATGCGGACACCTATCGCGGCTACAACGTCTTCCAGGGCACGCGCTTCACGAGCATGCTGGGCCTCGCGCATGAGCCGCAGCGGCTGACTCAACTGGGGTTCGTCGCCAATGGCTACCTGTACGCGCAGGGCGATGCGTACCTCAAATACTTCATCACGCACGACCCGACTTTCGATTCGACGAACTTCGACGTAATGCATCCCGGCCGTCACCGCGAGCGCCTGTTTACGCTGTCGACGACGATCGGCGCGATGAATCCGGACGTGTCGCGCTATATCGCGCGAGGCGGCAAGCTCATCACCTTGCAAGGACTCGCCGATGAGGTCATCAGCCCAAACCAGACCATCGCCTACTACCAGGGGCTGGTGGGGCGCTACGGCGAAGAGCGCGTGGACAGCTTCATGCGGCTCTACATGGTGCCGGGTTACCAGCACGGCAACGGCGTGTTCATTCCGTCCGTCGATCTGCTGGGCGCGCTCGACGACTGGGTCACGCATGACAGCGCGCCGGAAACCTTGTTCGCGACCGACATTGCCCAGGCCACGAACGGCCGCACGCGGCCGCTGTGCCGCTACCCGGCGTTTCCGCGCTATCTGGGCAAGGGTAGTCTGAATCGCGCGACCAGTTTCACGTGCGTGATGCCGCAATGACCGATGCGCGCTACGCGTCGCGCACCCGGCGAGCGGCACGCTGAGGCAGCACCACGATGCAGCCGACGATGAAGATCATCAGCAGCGCCGATGCATAAAAGCGGCTGAAGTGCAGGCCGCCGTCAGCGACGGGCTTGTCGAGCAGATCGCCCAGCGTCGCGCCGAGCGGACGCGTGAGCACGAACGCGAACCAGAAAAGCGCCGTGCGCGAAACGCGCGGCCACAACCACAGCAGCGCGACGACGACGAGGCCTGCGCCGAAGATCGCAGCACCGTATTCGTAGCCTACGCCAAGGCCGCCGCGGTCTTCGCCCGCCACCCAGTCGCCCAGCGCGGTGCCGAGCGTCTGCGAAAACAGGATCGTAATCCAGTAAAACCACTCGACGCGCGGCGTCGCGACGCTCTCGATCGACACCGTGCCTTCTACGCGGTACCAGATCGCGAGACTGGCCACGAGCAACAGCAGAATGATCGAGACGCCCCCGGGATAGCCTACGCCGAGCGAACGGTCGCAAAAGTCGGCGAGCGTCGTGCCGAGCGTGGTCGTGGCGACGATCGTCGCCCAATAAAGCCACGGGTAGAAGCGCTGTGCGCGGATCTGCGCCCCAACCAGCACGACGAAGCATGCGAGAAAAATGAGGGTGCCAACCAGATAGCCCAGATTCAGTGACATCGTCACCCAGTCACCGCCGGTTTCGCCGAGCGTGGTGCAAGCAATCTTGATGATCCAGAAGCCGAGCGTCACGGCGGGGACCTTGCTGACCGTATCTTCGATGAGACTTCGTGTGGTGGTGGACATGAACACTCCTTGCGCCGCATGACGGGCGGAACGAAACAGCTTGGGACTATATGCCGCCGTTGCTTAACTAAACCTTAACCACGGCCGAATATGCACTAGATGCGCATCGTTGCCTGCGCATAAGCAAACTCTAAGGTTGGCTGCGTAGCCTGTGGACATACGTCGCGGTGATCGGACGTCGCGATGTTGAATGCGGTTGCAAAACGGTTTTGCGATCCGTACATTTTTTCAGTAATCCGAAGTAACTTTTGTTACATGGAGTCTGTATCATGAAACTTATACTTGCTACTGCTATTGTCTCGCTTGCCGTCGCGTTGCCCGCCGCCGCCTTTGCACAGGACACTGAACCTGCGGCACAAACCAGGCAGATGCAGATGCAGATGCAGCAACCGGCAAACCCGCAGCACGCCAGCACGCAACCCACCGACGATTCCGGCTACGGCATGGAAAGCTCGGGCACCTCGAATGCGTCGGTCGCGCAAATGTCGCGCCACGACGCACTCATGTCACACGAGGGCCGCAACGACCTGTTCGCGCATCATTAATGTGCGAACAGGTCGCGCCGGCTGGCGTGACGATGGCCTGAAGCGCGGCACATGCGCGATCAACGCGTGAGTTCACCCGCCACCGCGCCGCTTGTCGCGCGCCAGTTCACTCGGCGGCATGGCGTCGCTTTCCTGCAGGGGTTCACCGGCAAACCGGCGCTTGCCGGCCTGATCGCTGGCGATGCTCGACGCTTCTCCTTCTGCGTCATATTCGGCGGCAACCTGTTTTTCGGCGCGGCTCCAATATTCGTCCGCCCGACCTTCCGGCGCGCCGTCGTCTTCCCAGAGTTGATAAGCGCGTCGCCGGATGCGCTCTTCCCGTTGCTCATTCATGGTCATTCCTCCGATGGTGCGCGTGTGAGCAGCGCGGCAACCGGCTAGCCGCGACTGCGGATGGCGCACTGCATGTACAGCGAGCAAACACGGTGCCCGATGCGTGCGTCATACTTACGCCACCCCCAATCGAATCCCTGTCGAAGAAGATCGCTCATGACCGACACGAACACGCTACGTCCCTTCGCTTTCGTCCTTGCCGTCCAGGACCTCGAACGCAACGCGGCATACTTTCGCGACGTGCTTGGCTTTCGGGTAGATTGGGCCGATTCGACCGACTGGCGAATCGTCGAGAGGGGCGGCGTGCGGATCATGCTCGGCCATTGCCCCGATGCGTTGTCCCCGGCGGCGACGGGCGATCACAGCTACTTCGGCTATCTGGAAGTCGATGACGTTCAAGCGTTTCACGATGAAATCGCGCAACGAGGTGCAATTGTCCTGCAGCCTCCGCTCGATCGCCCGTACGGCATGCGCGAATGCACCGTGGCCACACCGGATGGCCACCGGTTCGTAGTGGGTCAAAGCATTACGTGACCCACGCCTGGTGTCTGTCTACGATACCCGCCGCACGAGCGACGTTTCCCAACATCCGCACGCCAAAGTCAGTCAGCGCGACACGGCGAAACCGATGCGCGCAGCCCAGCGGTGCTGGTTGTAATCGAGAAGATCTTCGGCGTAGCCGTTGAAGTAGTTGAGGAACAGATACCCGCCCCATGCATTGCCGAATAGCTTGGCAAGCGGGTATGTAAATTGCACATCGACGCTTCCATAGGTCGATCTCGTGCCTTTTCTCAGCGTCGTTGCGAGTTGCCAGCCATCAGGGCTGCCGTATTTGAACAGCAGATCGACATAGCCGCGATAGTGGGCTATATCCCCATTCGTCTCCTGGATGTGCTCATACGCGTAGATTTTCGGCTCGATGGTCAGGTGGTTCGCGTTGAGGTCGCCGAAATCCCAGATCGGCTTCACGTACACGATGTCGACGCCGCGTGAACCCGGACCGGGCGTCCCGTTCGATTCGTGCTCGTAGCCGGTCTCGATACCCATCCGGGTGAACCAGCTGGACCTCCAACCGGTGTCCTCGAGGTAGTAGAAAAGCGCGGGCATGTAGCTCGTATCGTGGAACGGCGACTCGTCCCCGCGGACATCCCAAAGCGAAGTCTGCGTATAAGCAAAATAGAGGTTGTCGAGGAAACCGCGTGAGCGCGGATCGTCCGGCAAGATGAAGCGGAATTTGATACTGATCTGGAATCTTGCGAGATCCGCGTCGCTCGATGACCAGCCGTCCGCGAAATAGTTTGGCTGGTAGAACGAAAGACGGCCCGCGAGGAAAGTGCCAATATCGGGCACCAGCGAATTCGGGGGCTTTACGGTGGAAGGCGGCATTTGCGCCGCAAGTGAAGCATTGCCCGCCATGGGTCCTTCGGCTGGCGCCGGGGCGACCGGTTCCGATGCGGACGCAACCGTTGCCGCTGGCACCAAAGGCGCGGAGGCAGGCGCCGCGGCGTTCGCCGTTGCCGAAGCCGGCATGCGCGTGAGCAGGACCACGGAAGGCGAAACGTCCACGCCCGGCACGTCCACTCTCAAAGCGCCGCGCGCCCACTTGGGCCATGCCGCGCTATAGCTCACGGCCTTCATCTCTCCGGCGGCGAGCCGCAAATGCTCGGGTGCGCCTGGTTCGCGCGCGAGCAGCACGGCCTTCGGCAACGCCTCTCCATTGGTCAGCGTGATGCTCAAATCGCGCGGCACGTCGATCGAAGTGCCGGTCGGCGCATCGCCGGTATACACGATCGTCACGACGAGCGGTTCGTCCGATCTCGCCTCGCGCGGCGGGCGCATGATGGACACGGCGGCGCGGCTCGCAGGCACATAGCCCGCCAAAGTTGCCACGGCCAGCGTGGCGCACGCCAGTCTTCCCCACGCTAACCGGGCGACGGGAGCGGAATGCGAATGGGATGCCCTCTGAAATGCCAATCGAATCGCCACGTTGCCTCCTTGTATCGTCAGAATGCCTCGCTGCCGGGCGAGCCAAGCCGATTTTCTGCGTGAGTGAAGCGTGGTGCTTTGCGGGAATCGTGCCCTATTCCCTCTTTTCCCTGTTATTCGCTGTTACATAGAGGATGCCGAATTTGGTTGCCGCCGCTGCTATGATCAAAATGGTTCGTTCCGACTTGCCGGCCATTGCCGGCGAACGCTTTTCGCGAGGGCTGACAATGAAACCTGTCCTGCTTGCGCTAGCCCTGCTCGGCACTTCCACGTGCTGGGCGCAGGCCAGCGCTCCGGCTGCGTCGTCGCATCAGCATCACGTCGAAACTGTCGACGACCGCGTGAAAGAACTGCATGCCGAACTGAAGATTACTCCGGCCGAAGAGGATCAGTGGGCGAAAGTGGCCGACGTCATGCGCAACAACGCGAAAACGGTGGATGATCTGATCCAGCAGCGGCACGATAATGCCCAGCAGCAAACCGCGGTGGAGAACCTTCAATCGTGGAACGAAATCGCCCAGGCGAATGCCGACGGCAGCAAGGCGATGCTCGATGCCTTCTCGGCGCTTTACGCGACCATGCCCGACTCGCAGAAGAAGCTTGCGGACGCCGCTTTCCGGCCCGCTGAAGCGCACACGAAATAACCAGCCGCGAGCGTCCGCAACGCGCGCTCGCGACGGAGGATCGGCGATGAAACTCCGTGTGTTGAAGTTTGCATTCCTCTGTATCGCGACGACGCTGTGCGCGATGCAAACCGCACAGGCGCGCGTGAACGTCAATGTCGGCGTGGGCATCGGGATTCCTGGGGCGTTCTACGCGCCGCCGCCGCCCGTATTCTTCATGCATCCCGCCGCGCCGATGTGGCCGCCTCCCGTTGTGTATTCGCGGCACGGCTTTTCTCCGTGGCACCGCCCTCCGCATTTCATGGGTCCGCGACACGTCCGGCATCCCGGCTGGGGACCGCCACCGCCACGCTGGCGCTAGAGGCGCCGTGATCCACTACGCGGTAAACAAAAAAAGCCACGGCTCGCGAAAGCCGCGGCTCATCTCACTCCTCAGCGGTATCAGGCGCCGAGCGCGGGATCGCTATAGCTCGCGTGGCCCGTTTCGACATGCCCCGCAATGCGGCGCACGAACGTCGCATCGCTATCGACCGTGATCGTCAGGTCGTACCAGCCGTACGCGTTGCGCAGGTCGAGATAAAGCTGCTCGGTGTCGCCGCCGGGCACCGTGCGCTGGATCTTCGTGCCCGGGTCGTACGCGTTGACGATCGTGAACTGGCAGCGCGCGCCGCCCTTGTTCTCGAGGCGCAGTTGCAGGTTGCCGTTCGCCACGTCGTAGCCCTCGGCCACTTCGGGGCGCGCCGTTTCGTTGCCGCCGAACCAGTCCGACTTGACCTGCGTGCCCGCGAAACGGCGCAGAAACCCGTTCGGTCCATGCACGCTGAAGTCGTATGCGCCGCTCGCGCCAATCGCGAGCTTGTCCTGCAGATGCTTGCCGGCTTCGACCGTATAGGTGCGCGGCGCATCGGTGCTGCCCGCCGTGTAGACGAGGAACACTGCACCGGCGCGGCCCGAATTGACGAAGCGCGTGGAAACGTCGCCCGAGCTGGCGTTCGAATCGAAGCGCACGAACAGTTCGTACGGCAGCGGCCGCGCGTTGCGCACGCCCGCTTCCTGCTTCGGCACGCTGCGCGGCGTGCGCGGCTTCGGCGACACGCGCGCGATCACGCTGCCTACCGGCAAGCCGGTGTGGAACCAGCCGCTCGCGGCCGGCGCGGGCGAAGTGCTGCCGTTTCATCCCACG
>NZ_JBFRCN010000073.1:0-33178 GCF_040965835.1 Paraburkholderia sp. BR10872 | reverse complement strand
GGCTATCGTGCCAGGCGTTTCCGCAGCGCTCGCCACGGCGGCGCAAGTCGGCGCGCCTCTCGGCCACGACTTCTGCGTGCTTTCGCTTTCCGACAACCTGAAGCCGTGGACGGTGATCGAAAAGCGCCTCCTGCACGCGGCGCAGGCCGATCTCGTGATGGCGTTCTACAACCCCATCTCGCGCGCGCGGCCCTGGCAGCTCGAGCGCGCGCTGGAAATCGTGCGCAGCGTGCGCGCGCCGCACACGCGCGTGGTGCTGGGCCGCGACGTAGGCCGCCCCGGCGAGACGCTGCGCGCCATGACCCTGGGCGAACTGCGTTCGGCGGACGTCGATATGCGCACGATGGTGATCGTCGGGTCGTCGGCCACACGCGGGTTCGCTCGTGGTGACGGTGGCGAATGGATTTACACGCCGCGCTGGTATCGCGAGGATGCCTAAAAAAGCGCTCACGCCTTCAAGGTAGGCAGCGCGTCGCGCGGGTCGGGTGGTGCACCCTCGAACTCGCGCGCTTTCACCTGATTGCGCCCCGCCTGCTTCGCGGCGTAAAGCTCCGCGTCGGCGGCGCGCAGCAGCGCCTGCGCGCCATCGCGCTTGTGCGGCACGCAGGTGGCGCAGCCAATGCTCACGGTCAGCGTGCCGTATTCGCTGTGCTCGTGCGCGATTCCGAGCGCCGCCACTTGCTGGCGCACCGCTTCCGCGATTTTCACGGCGCCGTCCGCCGGCGTGGCCGGCAGGACCGCGGCGAACTCTTCGCCGCCGTAGCGCGCAACCATGTCCGTGGCGCGGCGGCAGGCCTCGCGTATCGCGCGTGCCACGGCAGCGAGCACCTTATCGCCCTCTGCGTGCCCGTAGAAGTCGTTGAAGAGCTTGAACTTGTCGATATCGATGAAGAGCACCGAGAGCGGTTCGCCCGCGCGTCTCGCGTGCTGCCATTCGGTTTCGATGCGCAAGTCGAGCGCGCGCCGGTTGAAGAGGCCCGTGAGCGCGTCGGTAACCGCGAGACGTTCGAATTCTTTTTGCGTGGCGAGCCGCGTGCGCATCGACAGTGCGAGCAGCCACGACGAGGCCGCGATCAGCGCGCCGAAGATCAACGCCATCGGCGCATAGATTTGCAGGCGGTGCCGCCATGCGTCGAGCGCGCCGTCCACGGAAGGCGCGACCACCGCGATGAGCGTCGTGTGCGGAACACGCTTGAACGTGTAGATGCGTTCGACCTCGTCCTCCTCGCCCGCGGCGATGAACGAGCCGGCGCCCGCCTTCAGCATCGGCTGGATGTATTCCAGCTCGCCGACTTGCGCACCCACTTCGTAGTCCGAATAGGGACGGTGCGCGAGCATGGTCCCGTCGTTCAGCAGGATAAACGCGCTGCCCTTCGGGTCGACGTCGATCCGGTCGAACAGTTGCTGAAAATAGGCAAGCCGCAGCGTGAGCAGCACGACGCCGCCAAACGAGCCGTCGTATTCGGTCACGCGGCGTGACAGCGCAATCGAATATTGGCCTTCGCGCGTGCGCGAGCGAATCGGGTCCGAAATATACATGCCGACCGAGCGATCGCGCTGCACCGTGAAATAGTCGCGATCCGCCAGATTGACGCCGGGATACGCGCGGCCGTCCCGCGATTCGACGATATTGCCGCTCGCGTCGGCACTGAACGCGTCGTCGAGATACGCGCCGGCCGCCACGCGGCCGAACAGCAACTTGCGGCGGATGTCGGCCGGAAGCCCTTGCGTGCGCGGGTCGCGCGCGCTTTCGGCGGCATCGATTAGCAAAAGGTCGTAGATGCCGAAATTCGCCTCGAGGTCGTTCGACATCAGCGCAACGAGCGCGGCCGAATGGCGCTGCGTGCCGAAGATGGCCTGGGTGCGCTGCTGCATCAGCCCCAACAGCACGATGGCAACGATGGCCGCGCCGACTAGCGAGCCCATCGTGCCGACAATGAACGGATGGCTGCCCACCCACTGCATGAGCGCCCGGTTCCATTGGCGGAGGATTCGCAAACATCGTGTCCAGAGCTTCATGAGGCGTTTCCTCTTGCTCCGCGCGTTCCGTTGATACCGCTCGTACCGCGTGCCGGCCGATTACAGATTGCATTCAGGCGCCATCATACTGCGGCTCGCGAAACCGCCTTCGAATCGCGGCACATACTCAATTTCCCTGTCGTAGCGCCGTAAACCAGGTGAACCCGCGAAGTGAATTCGCGACGCGAACCGCTCACCGTCCACCCTGCGCCGATGACCAACCCGACCACTGAAGATCAAGCCGCAGCCACCGACGCCGCAGCCGACGCTGCAACCGAAGCCGCCCCGCTCACGCCGCAAGCCCTGCCGCTCGGCGAGCCGCTGCCCTGGCCTGTCGTCGATCGGGACGGCGCCTTGCTGCTCGATGCCGGCTCGGTGCTGATGGGTGAAGCGGAACGCGACTTCCTGTTCCTGCATTTCGCGCCGCATCGCGGCGACAAGGAACGGCTCGAGGTTGCACCGGAGAGTGCGGCGGCCGCGAATGGGGCTAGCATCGGCGATACCGCCGCCACCACGCGCGACATGCACCTGACCATCGGCGCGCTGATGGGCCTGCGTCCGCAGATGGGCGCGAGCGGCGCGCCGATGCACCCGTGCCGCCTGATCGGTTTCGCGCCCAACGAGGCGCTCTTCGTGACGACGCCCTATGTCGATGGCCGCCCCGTCGCCATCACGCCGGGTGAAAACGTGGAGATCGTCGCGATTGCGAGCCAGGCCGTCTATCGCTTCGTATGCACCGTGCATGCGCTCAGCCAGTCGCCGCTCGACTATCTCGTGCTTTCGAAGCCCGCCAACATCCGCCGCCTGCGCGAACGCCGCTCGATTCGGGTGCGCGCGCAATTTCCCGTGCGCTACGGCATCGGCGAGGAAGGTGCGGGTTATGACGGCGTGGCGCTCGCGCGCGGGATCAGCGCGCTCGGGCTTTCGGTGAGCGCCGCATGGGCGCTCGGCAAGGTTGGCGAGCGGCTGCGCGTGGCCTTCCAGCTGCGCTCGGGCGACAACGCAACGGCGATCGAAACCAGCGCTGTCATCCGCAACGTGCAAGCGGAAACGGGCGACCCCGCGCACGCGACGCTCGGCCTCGAACTCGACCGCCTCACGGCCGCCGAGCAGATGGCGATGAAAGTGTACGTATTCGATCGTCAGGACGACGTACTCTACTGGACCGGCAGCATGCGCTGACGCGCGTTCAGGCGAGCAGCGCCTGAGCGTCCAGGCACTCGCCGGCCCATGCTTGCGCGAGTGCCTCGCAGCGGCCCAGGCGCAGCGCGCCAAGTTCGCAATCAATCACCGTGACGTGGTCGGCGTGGCGTGGCCGCGCGGGCCACTGCGTCGTGCGGCCGTCGCTGAACAGCCAGAGATGGCGGGTGCGCGCCGGATCGCGGCGCGCGGCAGTGTCGAGCACCTGTGCCGCCCAGCCGATGCCCGCTTCGAGCGGCGTGCCGCCGCCCCCGCCGATCGGCTCGATCCAGCGCTCGTTCCACCAGCGCGGCACCGCGGGCCCGAACCTCAGCTCGGCGCCGGCACCCCCAAAAGCAATCAGCGCCACTTCCACACGCTCGGCGCGGGCGCGGTCGAATAGCGCGATCAACAACCCCTTGGCGAGCGCGAGCTGGCCGCGCGCGAGCATCGAAGCCGAGCAGTCCAGCACGAAGCAATGGAGCGCGCCGGACCCCGTCTTGCGTTTGGCGTAGCGGAAATGTCGCGCCTGCAACGATCCGGCGCGTTTGGCTGCGAGCGTGGGCGGCCAGGCGATGCGCCCGCCGTGCTTCGCAACTTGTGCGGGACCGCGTCCCGGGCCTTCTCGCCGTCGAGCGCCGCCCTGTGCCGAGGCGGCGGCCTGTGCCCGACGGGTCAGCGTTTTTTTGCGGGCAGCGGGATCACACCCTTCACGGCCTTCGCCGCGACGGGCTCGGGCGGCAGCTCGCCCCAATCGGCATCCGATGATGTTTCGGTGTGCTTGTCTTCGTGCCTCGGCGAGGCGGGCGGCTGCGTCTCGGGTGAAGACGGCACATCGGAGCGCTGCGGCATGGCGTGCCGGCGATGTGCGAGCACGCACTCGGCAACCTCGTCGACGTGTTCCGGGCTCACCGCCTGCGCCCCTTCGAACGCGGCGAGCGCGCGCGCCGCACGCAGCATCACGAGATCGGCGCGCAAGCCGTCGACGGCGGCCTCGATGCAACGCTGCGCGGCGCGCTCGTGGACGGCGTCGCTCCAGTCGAGCTTGTCGAGCGCATCGCGGGCCGCCGCGATGCGCTGCGCGAGCGCGCGCTGTTCGGCCTCGCGCACCGCACAAAACGCCTGCGGATCGGCGTCGAATGCAAGCCGCGCCTTGACGATGCGTTGCCGTTCAGCGACGTCATAAGGCGTGCCGAGTTCGACCATCAAGCCGAAGCGATCGAGCAATTGCGGACGCAACTCGCCCTCTTCGGGATTCATCGTGCCAACCAGCACGAAGTGCGCGTCGTGCGTGTGCGACACGCCATCGCGTTCCACGGTATTCACGCCGCTCGCCGCCGCGTCGAGCAGCACGTCGACGAGCGCGTCGGGCAGCAGGTTCACTTCGTCCACGTAAAGCACGCCGCCGTGTGCGCGCGCGAGCAGCCCCGGCGCGAAGCGCACCGCGCTCTCGCGCAACGCCGCTTCGAGGTCGAGCGTGCCGATCAGCTTGTCCTCGCTCGCGCCGAGCGGCAGCGTGACGAACGCGCCTTCCGGCAAGAGCGCCGCGAGCGCACGCGCCGCCGTGGATTTCGCGGTGCCGCGCGGCCCGCTCACCAGCACGCCGCCGATCGCGGGGTCGATGGCCGCGAGCAGCAGCGCGCGCTGCAATGCCGCCTGGCCAACCAGCGCGGTAAAAGGAAAAGCGGGACGCGTGGCCGCTGCGCTCATGGTCCTGATCCTTCCAGATGCTGCCCGGCTTCGAGCAGACGGTGTTCGAGTCGTGCGCGATGCTCGCCCGGCTCCTGCCAGAGCCCGCGCTGGATCGCTTCGAGCAGGCGCTCGCACACGGCATGCAGCGCGTGCGGATTGTGGCGCTGCATGAATTCGCGCGTGTCGTCGTCGTGCACGTAGGCGTTCGCGACGAGCGCGTACTGATGATCTCCCACCACGCGCGCAGTCGCGTCATAGCCAAACAGGTAATCCACGGTCGCCGCCATTTCCGCCGCGCCCTTATAACCGTGGCGCTTCACGCCGTCGATCCACTTCGGGTTCACCACGCGCGAGCGGATCACGCGCGCAATCTCTTCGTGCAGCGGACGAATGCGCGGCGCGGCGGGGTTGCTGTTGTCCGCGTGATAGAGCGCGGGCTGGGCCTGCGAAAAATGCCGCGCCGCCACGGCCATGCCACCCTGGAACTGGTAGTAGTCGTTCGAGTCGAGCAGGTCGTGTTCGCGGTTGTCCTGGTTCTGCAGGACCACGTCGAGTGTCGCGAGTCGCGCGCGGAACGCCTCGCTCGCCTCGTCGCCCGCGCTCTTTTGTGCGTAGGCGTAACCGCCCCACGCCTGGTACGCGTTCGCGAGATCGGCGTCGGTCTGCCACTGGCGATGGTCGATCAACGACTGCAAGCCCGCGCCATACGCGCCGGGGCGCGCGCTGAAGACACGCCAGCCCGCGCGGCGTCGCGCCTCGTCGGCGGCCATGCCGTTCGCGACCAGCGCATCGCGCTCGCGCAGCACGCGTGCGCGCAGCGGGTTCTGGTGCTCCGGCTCGTCGAGATCGGCCACCGCCTGCACGGCGGCGTCGAACAGATGCATGACGCTCGGAAACGCGTCGCGGAAAAAGCCCGATACGCGCAGCGTCACGTCGATGCGCGGCCGGTCCAGCGCCTCGACCGGCATGATCTCGAAGTCGGTCACGCGCTGGCTGCCGGCGGCCCACTTCGGCCGCACGCCGATCAGCGCGAACGCCTGGGCGATGTCGTCGCCGCCGGTGCGCATCGTCGCCGTGCCCCAGACCGAAAGCCCAATGGCGCGCGGGTAGTCGCCGTGCTCCTGCAGATGGCGCTCGATGAGTTGATGCGCCGATTTCATGCCGAGCGCCCACGCTGCTTGCGTCGGAATGGCGCGCGTATCGACGGAATAGAAGTTGCGGCCCGTGGGCAGCACATCGGGGCGGCCGCGCGAGGGCGAACCACTCGGGCCTGGCGGCACGAAGCGGCCTTCGAAGCCACGACGCAGCTGGCGCATCTCTTCGGGGCCGCAGGCGTCGAGGCGCGGCAGCACGTCGTCGCGCAGGCGCGCAAGCACCTGGGTCGCGTGGGGAAGCGACGCAGTCTCCGCATCGCTTCGTTGACCTGAGCAAATGTCTTCGATCAGCGTGGCCGCGAGCATTTCCAGGCGTTCGCGCGTGTCGCCCGCATGACGCCATGGCGTATCGCTCACCGCTGCGAGCCGTGGTGGACGCGGGCCTTGCCACGGCGCAGCCCAATCGACCGTGGCCGGATCGACGAGATGATCGATGCGCAGGTCTCGCGCGAGCGCATCGATGAGACCTGCATTCGCGCCCTGCCCGTCCCCGCATGCGTATCGTCCGAGCGCGAGCAGCGTGTCGCGCCGCTGCTGGCCTTGCGGCGATTCGCCGAACGTATGCAGGCCGTCGCGAATCTGCGCTTCCTTCAGCTCGCACAGGTAAGCGTCGGCGCGCGTGAGCAATTCGTCTTCGGCAGCCTGATCCTGCGGCGCGGCGACGCTCAATTCCTCGTGCAGCCGATGCTCGATGATGGTCGCGAGTATGGTCTTGCGCAGCAGCTTCGCGCGGCGCGGGTCCACCATCAATGCTTCGTAATACTCATCGACCTGACGCTCCAGGTCTTGCAGCGGTCCGTAGTTTTCAGCGCGCGTGAGCGGCGGCATCAGGTGATCGATGATCACGGCCTGGGCGCGGCGCTTGGCCTGGCTCCCCTCGCCCGGATCGTTGACGATGAACGGGTACAGATGCGGCAGCGGCCCGAGCGCCATGTCGGGCCAGCAGGTGTCGGCGAGCGCCACGCTCTTGCCCGGCAGCCACTCCAGGTTGCCGTGCTTGCCCACGTGCGCGATGGCGTCGATGCCGAAGGTCTCGCGCAGCCAGAAGTAAAACGCGAGATACGCGTGCGGCGGCACGAGTTCGGCGTCGTGGTAGTTCGCGTAGGTGTCGTCGCCGCGCGAGCGCGAAGGCTGAATGCCCACGAACACCTGGCCACAGCGCCAGCCCGCAATCATGAAGCGGCCGCGGCGCACGGTGGGGTCGTCCTCCGGCACGCCCCAGCGCGCGATCAGCGCGTTTTGCGCCTCGGCGGGCAACTGCGAGAAGCGCGCGCGGTAATCATCGAGGGAAAGACTCTGCCATGCGGGGCGCAGCGCGCGGGTGTCGGGATCGTTCGTCACGCCCTGCGTGAGGATGCGCATGAGCGCGTCGCCGTCTTCGGGCAGATCGGCCACACGATAGCCTTCGTCACGCAGCATGCGCAGGATGCCGACCACCGAGGCCGGCGTGTCGAGTCCCACGCCGTTGCCAATGCGCCCTTCGCTCATCGGATAGTTCGCGAGCACGAGCGCGAGTTTCTTCTCCGCGTTCGGCAGGCTGCGCAGACGGCACCACCGGCGCGCCAGTTCGGCGACGAACGCCACGCGCTCGGCATCGGGCTGATAGCGCACGACATCGACCTGCGTCTCTTTGCAGTGGTATGCGAGGCCCTTGAAGCTGATCGCACGCGTAATCACGCGGCCGTCCACTTCGGGCAGCGCGATATGCATGGCGATGTCACGCGAATTCAGGCCGTGATTGTCCTTCACCCAGTCTTCGCGATTGCCGCCGCTCAGGATCACCTGGAGCACGGGCGCGTCGCCGGCGAGCGCAATCGGTTCGGGGTCGTCGAGCGACGAAGCCGCGAAGGCCGTGGTATTCAGCACGAGCGAGACGTCGTGCTCGGCCGCCAGTTGATCGAGCACGTCGCGGCTCAAAGTGTCCTTGAGCGACGTGATCGCAAGCGGCAGCGGGTTCAGGCCGCGCGCGAGCAGCGCGTCGATGAGGGCATCGAAAGCGGCGGTGTTCGCCGCCTGCAGATGCGCCTTGTAAAACAGCAGCGCGACGACCGGCGCGCCAGGTTGCCAGCGCGCGCGCCATTCGTCGATGGTCGCGACGTCGCGCTGCGGGCAATAGAGCGCAGCGGCGGGCAACGCAATGGGCGGCGCAGGCTCGCTGCCCCAGTCGAATGCGCGCCACGCGAGCGCACGCAGGAACGATTCGGCGTTGGCCGCGCCGCCTTCGCGCAGATAACGCCACAGCGAGCGGCAAAACTCGGGCTCGGCGCGGCTCTTCGCGATGAGATTGGGGTCTTCCTGCAAGTCGCCCGAAAACATCGCGAGCAGTTGCCCGCGGCGCTCGGCTAGCGAGACGACCTGCTCGATGCCATATGGCCAGTACGTTTCGCCGCCCAGATGATCGACCACCACCACGCGCGCGTGCTGCAAGACATCTTCGACGTAGAAGTCCACCGACGCGGGCTGGCGCAAATAGGTGACGTTCGCAAGCCGCACGCTCGGAAAACCTGCGGGCAAGCGCGGCACGACGCTCGCCAGCAGCGCGAGCGTCGTGTCCGCCGAACTGAGCACGACGATCTCGGCGGGCTGCTGGTCGATCCGGATAACGCCCTGCGTGTCGTCGACGAAGCCGCCAGGCGTAGTGCGCAGCAAATGCATGGGACGGCCTCGTCTAGCTGGGTGCGATCACTTCGCGCCCGCGGTCTGCACATTCGCCAGTGCGATATCGAAGGCCGCTTGCAGCGTCGCGCCATCGAGATCCTCTCCGATCAGCACGAAGCGGCTCGCAAGCGGCTGCGCCGCGCTTTCCTGCGCGTTCCAGCGGCGGTCGAAATAGCTGTCGAAGCGGCGGCCCACGCCTTGAATCACGAGGCGCATGGGCGCACCCGGCAGCGCGGCAAAGCCCTTCACGCGATAGATCGTGTGCGCATCGACGAGTTGCTGCAGCGCCTCGATCACAGTCTCGCGCGAAGCCGCATTGCCCGACACCACAACCGAATCGAACTCGTCATGATGATGATCGGGATCGTCGGCGGAACCGTGATGGTCGTGCCGCAGATGAATGCTCTCCTCGGAGGCCGCCTCGAGCCCGAGCAGCGTATGCAGATCGAGCTTGCCGTGCTGCGCGCGCACGATCTTCACCTGCGGCGGCAGCTCTTCGCGCAGCTCGGCGATGAGCGCGTCCTGGCCCGCAACGTCCAGCAGATCGGTCTTGTTGAGAATGATGAGGTCGGCGGCCGAAAGCTGGTCTTCGAACAGCTCGTGCAGCGGCGACTCGTGATCGAGGTTCGGGTCGGCGCGGCGCTGCGCGTCCACGGCCCGCGGATTTTCAGCGAACTGGCCGCTCGCGGCGGCGGGGCAGTCCACCACGGTCACGACCGCATCGACGGTGAACGCGTTGCGGATCGACGGCCAGTTGAACGCCTGCACGAGCGGCTTGGGCAGCGCGAGACCCGAAGTTTCGATCAGCACGTGATCGACATCGCCGCGGCGTTCGAGCAGTTTCTCCATCACGGGGAAGAACTCTTCCTGCACGGTGCAGCAAAGGCAGCCGTTCGCGAGTTCGTAGAGCTGGGCTTCCGTTTCGTTGCCGTTCTCGTCGCAGCCAATGCCGCAACCGCGCAGAATCTCGCCGTCGATACCGAGTTCGCCGAATTCGTTGACGATGACCGCGACGCGCAGGCCGCCCGCGTGCTGGAGAATGTGACGCAGCAACGTGGTTTTACCGCTGCCGAGAAAGCCCGTCACGATCGTGACCGGAATCTTGCGCATTTGCATGAAGTGCTCCTTCGGCGCCAGGCCGTATCGAGGGGCATGGTGCGTCGCGCCTGCCGTTCGTGCGGGTGCCGTGTTGCGCACACGCGCGTATCCATGGAGACGCTGTCACGCGCAACGATCCAACAACCTGCAGGGGACGAACGACCAGAAACGCACCCGGGCCTCGCCCGGCTGACGCATGAAAATCACGGACCCGGCACCGCATCCCCGCAGCGCGAATCCCACGTATCTGGCCGGTATCCGGACTGACGAAACACCGCTTCGCCTTCCCGCGCGAGCGGCCTTGCGGCCGGCTTGCACAGTGGCGTGGACTGCGTAAAGCATGGAAGCGGTTTGCGGCATTCGTGCGAACGCCGCGCTCGTTGTACCGTTGCGGGTGCAGTTCAGGTTGGCCATGCCCGAGGCGGGATGGCTCCCTGATTCCCGTTTAACTGCGCGCGCATTATGAATCGCGCGCGCGAGCACCAGAGTGCGTGCGAGTGTAGGCGCGGGGGGCCCGTGCGTCAAGGAAGGCGTGGGAAGCCGCAAAAGCGTGTGCTATCGTAGCGCGCATCCGGCGCCCGCCGGAACGCGACGCTTTTGCTCGTTTTGCCCCTGCGGTCACGCCTTCGATCGACGCCCTCGCCGTGAATCCTGCCGAAAATCGCGCCTCGGGCGCAGCCTCATTCGAAGCCACGCCGGAACCCGCGCAGCGCGTGCCGCCGCTTGCGCTCGGCATCGGCTGCCGGCGCGGCGTGACGCTCGCGCAGGTCGAAGCCGCGGTGCGCGCCGCGCTCGGCGCGTGGCCTCTCGACAGCGTAACGGCCGTGGCAACGCTCGATGCAAAAGCCGGCGAACCCGCCTTGCACGCGTTTTGCGCGGCACATGCGCTGCCGCTGCACACGTACACGCGGGAGCAACTCGCCGCGACACCGATACTGGCGCCCCCCTCCGCAGCCGCGCAAGCGCAGTTCGGCGTAGACGGCGTGTGCGAACCCTGCGCGCGTCTGGCGGCGGGCGGCGCTCCGCTCGTGCGCGGCAAGCTGGCGCTCGACGGCGTGACGGTCGCAATCGCAGGCATTCTGCCAAACGACGCAAATGCGGACGCGAAAGCGCCGCAACCAAACCAATCCCGATGATGAAAACCGATCCCGAATCGCACCAACGCATGACGCAACGCCGCCGCGAAGGCCACGAGAAGAAGCAGGCCGCCGCGACGCACGAAAAGGGCCTGTTGATCGTCAACACCGGCAACGGCAAGGGCAAGAGCACGGCCGCGTTCGGCATGGCCGTGCGCATGCTCGGCCACGGCATGAAGCTAGGCGTCGTGCAGTTCATCAAGGGCGCGCTGCACACGGCCGAACGCGATTTCCTCGGCAGCGTTGCTCACTGCGATTTCGTGACGATGGGCGACGGCTACACCTGGAACACGCAGAATCGCGACGGCGACATCGCCACCGCGCGCAAGGGCTGGGACGAAGCGAAGCGCATGATCGAGAGCGGCGAGTACGCCATGGTGATCCTCGACGAACTCAACACGGTGCTCAAATACGAGTACCTGCCGCTCGACGAAGTGCTCGGTGTGATCGCCTCGCGCGCGCCGCACGTGCACGTGGTCGTGACGGGCCGCCATGCGCCCGACGCGCTGATCGAAGCGGCCGACCTCGTCACGGAAATGCGCCTCGTGAAGCATCCGTATCGCGAGCAAGGCGTGAAGGCGCAAAAGGGCGTGGAGTTTTAAGCGCATGAGCGCAACGGTTGCCTGCCCCGCGCTCTTCATCAGCGCGCCCGCTTCGGGCCAGGGCAAGACCACGCTCACGGCTGGCCTCGCGCGACTACACCGGCGCGCGGGCCGACGCGTGCGCGTCTTCAAGACCGGGCCGGATTTTCTCGACCCGATGATCCTCGCACGCGCGAGCGGCGCGCCCGTGCTCTCGCTCGACCTGTGGATGGTGGGCAAAGAAGCGTGCCGCGCCCTGCTCGCGCAGGCCGCGCGCGACGCCGACCTGATCCTTATCGAAGGCGTGATGGGCCTGTTCGACGGCACGCCGAGCAGCGCCGATCTCGCGACCGAGTTTGGCGTGCCGGTGGCCGCCATCGTCAGCGCGAAGTCGATGGCACAGACCTTCGGCGCGATCGCGTTCGGTCTCGCGCATTTTCGGCCGGAAGTGCCCTTTCACGGCGTGCTGGCGAACCGCGTGGGCTCGCCGCGCCACGCGCAAATGTTGCAGGAGGCATTGCCCGCCGACGTACGCTGGCTCGGGCATGTTGCGAGCGAAGCGACGATGGCGCTGCCCGATCGCCACCTCGGCCTGCATCAGGCCGCTGAGATCGGCGACCTCGACGCGCGCATCGAACGCGCCGCCGACGCGCTCGCGCAAACCGCGCTCGCCGAATTGCCGCCTGCGGTGGCATTCGCCGATCCTTCGCACGACGAAACGATTGCACGCCGGCTCGAAGGCCGTCATGTCGCCATTGCGCGCGACGCTGCGTTCTCGTTTCTCTATCCTGAGAACATCGCGTTACTCGAGATGCTGGGTGCGACTGTAAGTTACTTCTCGCCGCTCGCAAACGAACTCGCGCCCGCCGGCGCCGACGCGATCTTTCTGCCAGGCGGCTATCCCGAGCTACATGCCTCGACGCTCGCGCACAATACGCAGACCGCGAATTCGTTGCGCGCGCATGTATCCGCGGGAAAGCCGCTCGTCGCTGAATGTGGCGGCATGCTCTATCTGCTCGATGCACTGACCGACGTGGAAGGCACGCGCACGCCGATGCTCGGCCTGCTGCCCGGCGAGGCGGTCATGCAAAAGCGTTTCGCGGCGCTCGGCATGCAGCAGCTCGACGGCGCGCATGGCGCGCTACGCGGCCACACGTTTCACTATTCGCGCGTCGCCACGCCGCTGGCGCCCGCGCTCAGGGCACACCACGCACAGACCGGCGCGCCGGGCGAGGCGCTGTACCGGCACGGCTCGATCGCTGCCACCTATATGCACGCTTACTGGCCCTCCAACCCGGCTTTCGCGGCCGCACTCTTCCATGGCACAGCCCTTTGACGAAGCCGAACGCGCGGCGGTCTACCGCGCGATTTACGAGCGCCGCGACATGCGGCACTTCGCACCGGGCCCGATCGATCCCGCGACACTCGCGCGCCTGCTCGACGCCGCGCATCACGCGCCGAGCGTGGGCTTCATGCAGCCGTGGCGGATCGTGCGCATCACGGACCATTCGGTGCGCGAGCAACTGCACGCGACGGTCGAGCGTGAGCGCATTGCAACCGCCGATGCGCTGGGCAAACGCCGCGACGAGTTCATGAAGCTCAAGGTGGAAGGCATGCGCGATTGCGCCGAGGTGCTCGTGGTCGCGCTGATGGACCGCCGCGAAGCCCACGTCTTCGGCCGCCGCACGCTGCCCGAGATGGACCTCGCCTCCGTGGCGTGCGCGATCCAGAACATGTGGCTCGCGGCGCGCGCCGAAGGGCTCGGTATGGGCTGGGTGTCGATCTTCGACGTCGACGAGGTGCGCACCCTGCTCGCCATGCCGCCCGGCGCCAAGCCGGTGGCGATCCTCTGCGTGGGTCAGGTCGACGCGTTCTACCCGCAGCCGATGCTCGAAATGGAGAAGTGGGCCGAACGCAAGCCGCTTGGCGAATGCGTGTTTGAAAACCGCTGGCCGCAGGACGAGCCGGCCAGCGTGGCCGAAGCGGCGCCGGACACCCCCGGAAAGTTGCCCTGAACTACTGCTGATTGACGGGTGAGACGGAGAGCACTTCCGGCATGCCCGGCGCTTGATCCGCCGTGCCGGCGCTGACCGGACCCTTCAGCTTGACGCGCCATTGCGGCGCGCCCGCGTACGGCAGCCGCGCCAGTGCGCCCGCCACGAGATACGGCACGGCCTCGCGGGCGTCGGCGTTGCGGTCGCGCTTCACGGCGCTCACCTTGTAGACCTCGTTACCATCGGGCAACGCAAAAAAACGCAGCGTCAGCGTATGCACGTAGGGCCGCCCGAACCACGGCAACGACGGTCCCTCGGCCGGCGCGCAGCCGGCGCCGCAGCTAGTGTCCACGACTTTCACCTCGGCGGGATGCGTGTCCCACGCCACCGAGACGAGATAGCGCGCCGCCTCGGCCGCGCCTGCCTTGAAGCCGCGCTGCGCGAGACCGTCGCTCAGCAACGCCTGGTACGGGAGGATCTCGCCCGCATCGGCCTGGGCCGGAGTTGGCGCAAAACGGTAGGTCGCGGGCTGGCTGGTCGCAGCCGTTGCGGGCAGCGCGCCTGTGGCCGCGACGTCGGTCGTCACGCCCGCGCATCCGGCAAGGGCGACGAGCATCGGTAGCAGACAGATCGACAGCAAGGTCTTCACGAAACACTCCATCGGGTTGCCGCCGGCATACGGCCAACGGCATTCGGGTTATTCATGCATGCATGCGCAGCAGGAACGACACGGCACGACTCAAACCGGCGCACCGATCGCGGGCAGCGACATCGTCAGCACGGTGCCCTTGCCTGGCTCGCTCTCCAGCAGGACGTCGCCGCCGTGGCGCGTCACGACTGTCTTCACGAACGCCATGCCGAGCCCCGCGCCGCTCACCTCGGGCCGCTGTTCCGCATGAAAGCGCTGAAACGGCTGAAACAGCCGCGCCTGATCTTCCTGCGCGATGCCGTAGCCCTGATCGCGAATCGAGCAGACCACGCGCGGCGGAACGCGGTCGTCCAGCGCGACGGTGCACACGATGCGCGTATCCGCAGGACTGTACTTCACTGCGTTGTTCAGCACGTTCACGAGCGCGCGCGTCATGAGCGAGCGGTCGGCGTTGATCCAGCCCATCTGCTCGCCTTCGAACACGGTGTCGATCTGGATGCGCTTCGCGTGCGCCTGCGGCCACACTTCGTCGCTCGCGTCGATCACCAGCTCCGCGAGGCTGGTGGGCTCGAGCGCGTACACCTGCGACTCGGCACGCGCGAGCTGCACGAAGTCGTCGGCGAGCTTGAGCGAGCGGCGCGCGTAGCGCTCGATGCGCTCCATCACGCCGCGCACGGGCTCGGAGCCAAGCGTGCCGCGCTCGCGCTCCGTCTCGACGAGCGCGACGATCGAGGCCTGCGGCGAGCGCATGTCGTGCGACAGCAGGCGCAGCGCGTCCTCGCGCTGGCGTTCGGCGTCGTGCAGCTCGGTCACGTCGACGAGACCCGCGATCCAGCCCACCGCCTGTCCCTGCGCGTTCGTACAGCACGCGTAGCGCAGCAGATAGTCGCTGCCGTCGCGCGCGCGCACTTCCACGCCGCGTTCCATCAACTCGGCGAACTCGTCGCGCGCCGGGTCGAGCGGCGCGGGCCAACGCGCGTGCGCAAACGCCATCGCGTCGGGCGACGGGTCGATCGGCTTGACGAGCGCGAGGTCGCCGAACACGTCCTGCATCCGGCGCCCTTCCGCGGCGCTCACGTTCAGGCGCTCGAGATACGCACGCGAAGCATGATTGGCGATCAGCACGACACCGCGCAGATCGGCCACGAGAATCGGCTCCGGCACGGAATCGAGGCTGTCCCATACGAAGCGGCGCATGTCCTGCAGCCGCTGCGCGGCCTGCGCCATGAGCGCCATTTGCTGGGCGAGCGCGTCGCCGGCGAATTCGCGGCGCGGCGTGGGCGCCTCGGGCAGCAGGTAGGGTTCGTCGGCAAGCTGGCGCAGTTCCTTGCGCAGGTAAGCCATCGTCATCTCGAGGCGGCGCCAGCTCCACACCGGATAGACGATGAGCAGCGCGACGATCGCTGGCACGGGCGGGAGCCAGAGGCGCGCGTGCAGCATGCCCGCGCTCGCACCGAGCGACACGACGACCAGGAACGCGAGCAGCAGCAGCGTGCGCAACGGCGAGAGCACGAGGAAACCCGCCAGCAGCACCGCGAGCGGCGCGAGCGAGGCAAACACGACCATGACCGGCGGCGCGGGCTGGATGGCGCTGCCGTTGAGCAGCGTGTCGAGCACGATGGCGTGGATGTACACGCCGGGCAGCGGCCCGAGCGTACCCGAGAGCGGCGTGGCGAAGCGGTCGTAGAGCCCCGAGGCCGTGACGCCGACGATGGCCACGCGCCTGCGCAACTGCTCGGGCGGCACGCGGCCATCGAGCACGTCGGCGAACGAGACCTTGTGGAACGCCTGGGAATTTGCGCCGAACGGAATCAGGAAACGCGCCTCGCTGCCCGGCGCCGCCGCATGCAGCACATCATCGCGCTGCGCGGTGGCGGGCATGCCGTGCGCGAGCTTCACCGCGCCGCTGCGTACCGCCCGCCAGACCGGCACCATCAGTTGCGGCCAGCGCTGCTGCGCGTCGCCTTCGAACAGCGCGACGCTGCGCACGATGCCGTCGCTATCGACTTCGAGGTTGATATGGCCCATGCCGGCGACCGCCTGCGCGAGCGGCGCGACCGGACGCACGGCCTCGCGGCGACCGGTGTCGTCGGCGGGCGTGAGCAGGATGGGGAGGAACGACGGGCGCGCGTGCAGCGCCTGCGCAAAGTGCGCGTCGTCGGGGGACGATTCGGTGAACAGCACGTCGTAGACGACGGCCGCGGCACCCGCTTTCGCGAGTTGATCGACGAGCCGCGCATGCAGCTCGCGCGGCCACGGCCAGCGCCCGAGCGCCGCGACGCTCGCATTATCGATCTCCACGAGCACGATGTCGGGCGACACCGGCAACGCACGCGCGGAGAGCAGGCGGTCATAGACGAGATGGTCGGCGCCGCTCGTGAGCCGCCAGAGCACGCAGAGCACGACCACGACCACGCCCGCGCAGCCCACGCCGGCCCATTCGAACAGGAAGCGTCGCCCGACGGAGCGGCCAAGGCGCGCGGGCGGCCTCACGCTCATGCGGGGCTCCACCTCGTCCGGCCGAGTCACCAGTCGAGCCTGAATGACTGGACCGGGCTGGCCTTCTGGTAATAGTGGCCGTTGTCGAACTGCTCGGCGATCACCGTCCAGTAGTAGACGCCCTTCGGCAGGTCGCGCACGACCGCATCGCCCGTCGTGATGTCGGTACGGTCGATGAGCGGCGCGCGCAGATCGGACGTCGTGCCGAGCACGAAGCGAAAGCGCGTGTTGTGCGCGTTGCGGTCGATGAACCAGCGGAACGCGAAGTCGCGCGAGCCTTCAATGGGACCGGCGCTCGTGCCGAGCGCAACGCGCCGGCGCTCGAACGCATACGAAGCCGGCATGCCTTCGAGACCGCTGGCGTCGATGGCGGAGAGGCGTACGAAGTAGGTGCCGTCTTCGAGATTGGCAAACGACACGCGCGGGTCGGCGCTGCGCTGGTCGCGAATCATGTCGAGCAGGCCCGCGTCGCGGCCGATCTGCACGCGCCAGGCGCTCGCACCCGCCGAGGGCGCGATTTCGAAGACGACAGCTTCGTCGTCCTGCACTTTGGACGGCTGCAGCAGTTCGGGCGCGTCGAGCAGCGTGACGGGCGCGCCCGCCCGCTGGCCCGCCAGCGTGAGGTTGCCGTGGTGCGCGGCGACGAGTTGCTCGGAGGCGCTGAGCGGGGTGCCCGGTGACGGCGGCCGCGCGAGCGCGCTGCGACCGTTGCGGGCCACCGAGTCGGCGTCCACGCCCACTGCGCCGTCCAGCACCTCGACCGCCGTCGCACCCTTGTCGCCGTCGTAGCTCACGCGAAACTGCGTGCCGCGCACGCCGGCCACCACGGAAGGCGAGCGGATCTGGAAGCGATCGTCCTTCTTCGTGGCATGCGTGACCTCGTTGCTCACCTCGCCGTGATGGAGATCGACGATGCGGTCGGTCGCGCCCGTGAGCGCCGTTTGACGCAGCGTGGCAAGGTCGAGCGAGGTATCGGGCGGCAGGGCGATATGCGAGCCATCGGCCAGTTCGAGGGTGGCGAAACCGTTGTGGCCGGTCTGCACCCGGTCGCCTTCGACAAGGCTCGCGCCGACGGAGAGCGGCAGAAGCGGACCGGTGCGGAACGCATGCTGAACGGGACCGTTCGCGGCGATCACCTTCGCGCTCAGGCCATCCTGGCGCAGCAGCGCGACCGGCACGCGCAGCGTCGTACCCGGCCGAAGGTGGCGCGGCTCGCTCACATGATTGAGGCTCGCGAGCTTCTTCCAGTCGGCGGGATTGCGCAGGTAACGCGTGGCGATGTCGTAGAGCGAGTCGCCGGGGCGCGCGACGTAGGGGGTCATCTCGGGCGGCTGGGCCGGAGCGTTTTCGCGCGCCTCGGCGCCGCGGGGAAGTGCAACGAACGCAAGCGCGAAAGCAAGGAACGGCGCCGCGGTGGCGCGCACCGCACGCGCGCCCCTCACGCGCTGTCCCCCTCGATACGCTCGAGCCGGTAGCCGTAGCCGTAAATCGGCGTGAGGCGATAGCCGTTTTCGGGACGCAGGCCGAGCTTCGAGCGCAGCATGGAAACGTGCGTGTCCATCGTGCGCGAAGGAATGTCGTCGGACTGCTTCCAGATCACGTCAAGGATGTGCGCGCGAGACAGAGGACGGCTCAGGTGCTGAAACAGCAGCAGCGCGAGTTCGAACTCCTTCTGCGTGAGCGCGACGTTGCGGCCGCTCACCGAAGCCTGGCGCGACTTCAGGTCGAACTCGTACTCGCCGAAAGTTTCCTTGAACGCGGGCGTGTGCAGTTGATAGGCGCGGCGCAACAGCGAATTGACGCGGGCGATCAGCACCGGCGCCGAGACGGGCTTGACGACATAGTCGTCGGCGCCGGCGTTGAGCATTTGCGCGATGTCGGCCTCGCGGCTGCGGCTCGTCATGAAGAGCACCGGCAGGCGCGTGGAGAGGCTCTGCCGCACCCAGTGCAGCACCTCGTCGCCCGCCATGTCGGGTACGTTCCAGTCGAGCACGAGCATATCGAACGTCTGCCGTCGAAGCTGTCTGACGAGCTCGCTACCCTTGGCGAACGCGTGGCAGACGTGGCCCGCAGCGCTCAAGGCCTGGCAGACGAACTCTGTCTGCGCTGCATCGTCATCCAGTACTGCAACTCTCATAGCACCCCGCAACCAGGTTTGTTCTTCATCGTCCTGCGATGGACTGCTTCCCTGCCGCACCGCGCTGCCACCAGGACCATTGCCTGGCGGGCGCTGGCGCGCGCTTCGGCGCCGGATCGTGGGCCACCCGCCCGGGCCCTGGCCCTGGCGGCACGCGGGACCCGCCGCGCACCAAAGCCCGCTACTCTCGCCGCGTCTCGAAAAAAATGCGAGCGCGAGGCCACGCTCGACTTCGGTGAACAGATCGCTCTCATGTTAATCACTCATGGTAGTCGAATTTGCCGTCGTTCGAACCGGGCCTGGCCGCCTCGCCCGCAGCTGACGGCGATTGCGCGAGCAGCGCGGTCAGGTGGGAGCGCACGTGCTCCCATGCCGCGTGTGCATAGTCCGGCTGCAAGGCCGCGCGCGACTGCGCCATCACGAACACGCGCAGTACCGTGGACGAACACTGTGTCAGACGCTCGGCCGCGCCGAAACGCGAAAGGTGCAGCGCCTCGCTGAGCCACGGGAGTTCGGCCGCGCAGGAGTCCGCGTAGGCTTCCATCGCGGCGCGCGCATGCTGGTCGCGCGCGAGGTCGAGCTCGATGCGGTCGAACTCGCGGCCACCGTCGGGGCCGTCCGCGCGCGAGCCCGGTGGAAAACGCTTACGGCCGGATCGGAAAAACATGTAGCCCCCGTGAAGACAAGCAGGCAGAGCAACAGAAGTGAAGCGGCCAGGCGTTTTTTCGCGGACGCAACAACGTCGAGCCGCTCGCAATGCGCGAAGCGGCAAAAAGAATGCGTTCTCAAATGCGGAAAAAAATGTGGCGACGGCCGCGTGCTACGCACTGCGTGGTCTCCGGATTCCGCCCCCGGAGTCGGACCGCCAGCGCAGTCATCGTCGTACGCGGCGCGAGCCCCGCTGCCAGCGTCACCGCCCGACGCTGTCAGCGGGCCGCAGCCGCCTCCCTGCACGACGAGGCACGTGCCGCCATCGCCACGTCCACCTCAAAGCACTGGTTTTCCCAGCGTTATCCGGCGAACTCGGGTTCGCTCTGACTTCCTCTTGCTGACTGCGTCGCCAGGTCCCGAGCGAGCCAGCCCCCGTAGCAGAAATCCGTTGCCAGCGGCGCATGCGCGAAGCTCGCGTGGCGCTGGCGGCGTGCGGCCGTGCTTGCACTTACCGCGACGACGTATTCTCACCTGGGTGCCGTGAATTTACTGTCAGGGATTGTTAAATCTGTCAGAGCCGATGAAAAACGGTGAACAGCCGGGCAGATGGCATGGCTTGGGGGATGGCTCCAGCGAGCCCGCGTAACGCAGCGCATGCCCGTCACGCGCCCGGATTGATTCGCAATCCTAACTCTCAGCCGGAAGACGGCAGCGGCGGGATTCCCGCCATGGAGATATCCCGCCGCCGCAGCGAAGCAAGTCAGTATGCGTTAGTGCTCGGATTGCCGGTCATTGCCCCGTTCGCCACCCTGGGGAGCATGCCCGCCCTGACCACCACCCTGAGGCGGCGCAGCCGGCCGCCCCTGCGGCTGTTGAGGTGCGGGCGGGCGCATGCCGGCCTGCGGCTGTTGAGGTGCGGGCCCAGGCGCGCGCATGCCGCCCTGCGGCTGGGGCTCCGGCGGACGCGCATAGCCCTGCGCGGGCGCGCCGGCGGGCGGCCGGCCGCCGAACTGCTGCTGCTCGGGCGGATGCCCCGCCTCGTGGGGACGCATGGTGCCCGGTTGCTCCCCGTTGCCGGGCGGGCGGCCCGCGCCCTGCGGCGGCATGTAGCCCGGCGCACGCGGCGCTTCGGGGTTGCCAGGCGGCCGTTGCGTCCCGGGCGGCGGTGCGCCGCGCATCGGCTCATCGGGTCGCGAGGGACGCTCGCCACCGCCAGGCGCAATGGCGGACGGACGGCCCGGCGCACCATGCCACGCCGGCGCTGCCGGCGGACGGCCGCGTTCGGGCGGCGGCACGTGCTCCCAGCGATGCTGTTCGCCATACCACGGCCGGTCGCGATAGAAGCTGCCCCAGTAGGCGCCGAGCGAGAACGCCACGATCGGCAGGCCGATCTGCGCGCCATAGTCGGTGAGCGGCACGTAGCTGCCCTGATACGGATAACTGAGATACCCGCCGTAGACCCAGCCGCGCAGACCGGGCACGGTGACGTCACACCACGAATAGTCGCCCACGCAGCCCATCACGGTGACGGGCTGGCCGGGTCCCAGTTCGGCTACGACGGGATAGTCGCCTGAAGGCCCCGCGTACAGATCCACCGGTTCGCTCGTATACGCCGCGGATTGCGCGCTGGCGGCAGACGACGCGAGCACGAGACCGGTTGCGAGGCACGCGCCGGCGAGCGCAGGTACGACCGCGCGCAGGCGCGTGTTGAAGCGCTTGGACATCGTTTCTCCCTGTTCCAGCTAGTTTGTTTTGCCGCTGCGCAATTGCCGTGCCCGGCCCGTCGTGACGACGATTCGAGGCTATTCGTTTTCTTCGAAGTAATGCCCGAACTTGACCTGCTTGGTGCGGATATAACGCTCGTTTTCCTCGCGCATCGGGATCGCGAGCGCCACGCGTTCGATCACCGGGAGGCCGTGCTGCCTGAGCGTGTCGAACTTCTTCGGATTGTTGCTCATGAGCTTCACCGACGACACTTTCAGCAGGCGCAGGATCGCTGCCGCCGAATCGTATTCGCGCGCGTCGTCGGGCAGGCCGAGATCGAGGTTCGCCTCGACGGTGTCGCGGCCCTGCTGCTGGAGCTGGTACGCGCGGATCTTGTTCGACAGGCCGATGCCCCGGCCTTCGTGGCCACGCAGATAGAGCAGCACGCCACGGCCTTCGGCCGCGATGTAGCGCAGCGCGAGGTCGAGCTGCTCGCCGCAGTCGCAACGGTAGGAACCGAACACGTCGCCGGTCAGGCACTCGGAGTGGAGCCGCGTCAGCGTAGGCTCGCCGCTGCCCACGTCGCCCATGACGAGCGCGAGATGCTCGGCACCGCCGTCCTTCACCCGGTAGACATAGGACTCGAACGTGCCGTAGCGGGTCGGCAGCGTGGCGGTCGCGTCAAGCACGACGCATTCGTTGGCGTTGTCGCCGTCCGCACAGGACGACTCAGGAAGCGTAGGCATGATTCTCGAGCAAAAACTGGCAAAACCGGCAAGGGGCCGGGTTGAGGTTCGGAACCGGAGTTTACCGCCATTTGCTCCACCTCGCCGCCCAGCCCAGTAGGGGAGGCTCGGCCCGCGCCGCATGCCCTCGGCATAAATGGTGCGACCCCCGCGCATACCCCGAGGACGCACGGCACGCCAGCCGCCTATACTGAAATGGCTTTCCAATGGCTTGACGGGCGATACACCCGGCTTGCCGCACCGCGCAATGACTGGACAACCAGAAGGACGAAGAGGGTCGCCCTATGACAAGCGTTGCACAGGTACTCAAATCGAAACCGGAACAGGTGGTGTACACGATCGAAGCCTCCGATTCCGTCTACAACGCAATCCGCCTGATGGCCGATAAGCAGATCGGCGCGCTGCTCGTGACCGACGGTCCATCGATCGCCGGCATCGTCACGGAGCGTGACTACGCGCGCAAGATCGTGCTGATGGACCGATCTTCGAAAACGACCGCCGTGCGCGACATCATGAGCACGCACGTGCGCTTCGTCCAGCCGGAGCAGACCACCTACGACTGCATGGCGCTCATGACCGAGCGGCGCATGCGCCATCTGCCCGTCATGGACGGCGGCAAGCTCGTGGGGATGGTGTCGATCGGCGACCTGGTGAAGGAAATCATCGCCGAGCAGAAGTTCACGATCGAGCAACTCGAGCACTACATCACCGGCGGGACTGGCGCCTGACGTAACGCGCCCGCCCCACCAGCCCACCAGACGTGAAAAAGCGCCCAATCCCGACGGGGTTGGGCGAAGCCACCTTTCGGCGGCGGAGGTTCCACGCATAAAAAATCGCGCGATGGTTTGCGCGGGCGGCGTGCGACAAAGGCGGAACGCTGTCCGCCTTCGCCAGTATGGGTTTAGAGCTTTGCTGGGTGGGGGCGCTGCCGGGTCAACTTGCGCGTGCGTCCGTGCCTGCTCGCAGCGCCCTGGCACCGGTTTGCGCTGGAACGGCCAGCCTCGGCCGATCGATGTCGCCCGGTTGCCCGCTTAGTTGCCGAAGTACACCGACTGCGACGGGCGCACCGTGGCCGGCTGGCCCGACTGCGCCGAACCGGAGGTCGACGGGCCATAGCCGCTCGTTTCGGCTGCCGGCGCTTGTTGCGCCAACCCTTCCTGCTGGCTCACGCGGGCTTCGGCGGCCTGGATGTCGCTCGGGTACGTCGCGTCATTGGCGGTAGCCGGGTTGTAGCCGGCCTTCTCGAGCTGGATCAATTCGGACTTCACTTCGGCGCGTGTGACCGGACCGTTGCCTTGCACCTGGGCAAACGAAAGGGCCGGAGCAGCCACGAGGGCGGCGACGAATGCGGCTTGAATCAGGGTACGGGATTTCATGTTCATTACCTCCATCACTTGTTTTATTCCGACGGCGGTGTCTGCTTGCATCGCCGAACCAGTGATTTCAGTGTATTGAGACAGGAGCCCAGGGGAAACCCTAATTTTGGGAAAATACACTTTCAATCGCGGCAACAATGCCGCGCGCATGCGATATCGGCCGAACGCCTTGCGGCGCGGCGCTTCCCGCGGATTTCGCCGGAGCGCTCGTGCCAGTCACAGCGGGGCGACGCTGCCGTCCAGCAGCTTACGTGGGCCGCTCACGAACCGGCTGCCCCGTTCGTAGAAACGCAGCGGCCGGTCCATCTCACGCGAGAGCCCGATGCGTGTCGTCACGCCCACGGGCCGCTCGGGTTCGTCCACGCGGCCGATCCAGAGTCCGTGCCCGCGGCACAGGTCCACGCCGTCGAAGGCCGCCGCAATGCCGAACGCCTGCGAGAGCCGCCCCGGCCCGCGCGCGAGATCCCGCAGCGGGACGCCGGGGCGCAGCGCCTCCATCGCGCCGATGCCTTCGAGCGGCTCCAGCGCGCGAAACAGGATGCCCGCGCCCACGTCCACGGCTTCGCTCGACATGTTGAACATCCAGGCGCTGCCGTAGGTCAGCCGCACGTGGGCATGACCGCGCTCGAGGAACATCGCGGCGTTATAGGGCCGGCGTCCGATGTAGGCGTAGCTCGTGGAGTCGCCCACGGGATACGCTTCGACTTCGACGAGCCGCCCCACCATGCGCCCGCGCGCCAGGTCGCGCACGAGATATTTGCCGACCATGAAGCGCGCCAGCTCGGCGGTATCGAGCGGCAGGTCGTGGCGGTGCAGTGGCAGTATCGTCATCGAAGCGTTCTCGGGGTGGTCGGCGTGGGCATCGCGGTTTCGCGGACCGGCAGAGTGTAGCGCTGGCCGCGCCCAGCTACCGCTCATCCACGGCTTAGCCACGCGCAGCCGGCCATTGCGCTACCATCGTCCGCATATCCGCGCGAACGGTTCGCGCTACCCAAGGAGCCGTACGATGAACGAACAAAGCGCGATTCAATTCCTCACGACCGTGCGCAAGCCCCTGCTCACGCTGCACAAGGCGATTCTCGACCACGAGCGCAAGGACTACGAACGCGAGTTCGGACCGGTCACGCCGGCGGCCTTCCTGCAGGTGCTCATCAACGGCTCGGGCTTTCGCTGGCTCATGCCGCTCTCGACGGTGATCGCCAACGTCGACGAAACGCTCGACGCCAAGGATGCGAGCCCCGACGATCGCATCGGTGCGGCGCAAGGCGTGGCCGCACTCTTCTCCGGCGAGGAATCGGCGGAGTTCTACGAGCGCTATCAGGCGTTGCTGCAGGCGAGCCCCGAGATCCTGCACTTGCACGGGACCGTGGCGCCGCTCCTCAACGCCCTGAAGAACTAAGCGTTTCTGGCGCGCGGCGCCTTGCGAGGCGCCGCGGCCACCGTGGCCTCGGCTGCTGCGCCGCCGCGCTTGCCCTTCGCGGCGGAAAGGCGTCGCCACAACGTCGTCTTGCTGATGCCGAGCATCTCGCACGCGCGGTCGCGATCGCCGTTGCAGGCGTCGAGCGCGGCGCGGATTTCATCGGCTTCGGTATTGAGGCTGCGCTCACGCAAGGTGAGCGCACCCTCGCCTGCTGTCGCCGCGGCGCCACTCGCAGCGCCGCGCGACTCGAACACCTCCGGCGCGATGGAGCGCAGCACGTCGGGCGCCAGCACGTCCTCTTCCGAATCGGCCAGTTCCACCACCATCCGCTCGACCACGTTCTGCAACTCGCGCACGTTGCCGGGCCATGCGTGCCGCGCGAGCGCGCCGCTCACCCGTGCGAGCGTGCGCGACGCGTCTTCGGGCGTGCGGATGCGCACGGCCACGCGCGGCTCGCGGCGCGAGGCCTGGAACAGCAGTTCCGACGCCAGCAGCGCGATGTCGGCGCCGCGCTCGCGCAACGGCGGAATGGCGAGATTGAGAATGTTCAGGCGATAGAAGAGATCCGCGCGAAACTCGCCCGCTTCGATCTGCTCGGTGAGCGCGCGGTGCGTGGCGGCGACCACGCGCACGTCCACGCGCGTGGGCTCGGTGGCGCCGAGGCGCACCACCTCTCGCTCCTGCAGCACGCGCAGCAGGCGGCTTTGCAACGGCAATGGCATCTCGCCGATTTCATCGAGAAAGAGCGTGCCGCGGTGTGCGGCCTCGATGAGCCCCACCTTGCCGCCGCGCCGCGCACCCGTGAACGCGCCCTCCTCGTAGCCGAACAGCTCGCTCTCCAGTAGCGCCTCGGGAAACGCGCCGCAATTCATCGCGACGAACGGAAAGTCGCGCCGCGGGCTCTCGCGATGAATGCCCTGAGCGATCATCTCCTTGCCGGTGCCGCTTTCGCCGCGGATCAGCACCGTGGCGTCCGACTTCGCATAGCGCCGCGCGAGCTGGCGCACGCGTTCGATGCCGGGCGTCGCGCCGCTCAGGTCGTCCAGCCGGTAGCGCGCGACGAACTGCTGCGTGCGCTGACGCGAGCGCAGCGTGCGGTCGAGCCGCTCCACCGCACGCGACTCCTGAAACGTGAGCACGGCGCCTGTCGTCACGCCGTTGTCGACGAGCGGCCCGCGATGCACGACATAGCTCACGCCGCGCACGGTCTCGAGCGATTCGCCATCGGCTTCGGGCAGCGCGAACGCGATGTCGGGCGCGAGCGCCGCGAGCGACTGGCCCGCGGCCGCCGCCGGATCGATGCCGAGCACGGCCGCGAGGCGCTGGTTGATCGCCTCCACGCGGCCGCGCGCATCGAGCGCGACCACGCCGTCGCGCAGGTGTTGCAGCACGCTGTCGAGGCGCTGCCGGCGCTGCGTTTCGCGCCAGGTGGCTTGCACGAGATCCAGCGCGTTGTCGAACGCCGCGCGCACCGAGGGCCGCGAGTAGACGAAAAACGGCACGAGCCCGAGCCGGGCCGCGAGATCGTTGACGAGGCCCGGCCCCACGACCGCGCCCACGCCGCGGTCGCGCAGGTCGAGCACGCAGGCCTCGGCGTCCTGAACCGTGCGGTACTGGCCGAACACCACGTCGATGCCATAGGCGCTGGCAAAGCGCCGTACTTCCACAGGCGTCTCACCGTAGGTGACGAGCGCGACGAGATCGGCCTCGCGCCGCGCGCGGGCGAGCGCCTGCATCACGTCGAAGCCGGTGGGCTGCACGAGCACTACGGGCAGGTCGATACGCGCTTTCAGATAGGTGCCGTTCGAGCCCGCCGCCACCACCACATCGGGCCGCTGGTTCGGCCCCGCGGCGGCGAGTTCGGCCACCGCTTCCTCGAAGCCGCGCGGCACCACGCGCAGGTCCGCGAGTTCGTCGTATTCGCGGGCGATGTCGCGAAACAGGTCGCGCAGGCGGCTGATACCCATGGCCCAGACACGCGGGCGGATGGCGGAGGAAGCGGGAGCGGGAAAGCGGTTCATGATGTCCAACGATACGGTCGTGACGCCGGGGCCGGTGCAGCCGATAGCCGACCTCAGCCAGATTTCGCATTATCGCGCGCCGATTTCATTTTTGAAATTGTGATTTCACCATGGAAATCGGGGCCCGCTACCGGCACACGCGATTCCAGCGCAAAATCAACGCGTTAGCCTCCTGGCGCGGAGCTGGCACGCTATCTGCAGTATCAGGCGGCGATTCAATTGGAGACATCCCGCATGAACAACAAAATCCCCGCCAGCGCCGGCGCGAAATTCCGCGCAGCCGTGGCTGCCGAACAACCGCTGCAGGTCGTCGGCGCCATCACCGCGTATGCGGCCAAGCTCGCGCAGGCGACCGGCTTCAAGGCCGTCTATCTTTCGGGCGGCGGCGTGGCCGCCAACTCGCTCGGCGTGCCGGACCTCGGCATCAGCACCATGGACGACGTGCTGATCGACGCCCGCCGCATCACCGACGCCGTCGACATTCCGCTGATGGTCGACATCGACACCGGCTGGGGTGGCGCATTCAATATCGCGCGCACGATCAAGTCGTTCATCAAGGCAGGCGTGGCCGCCGTGCACCTGGAAGACCAGGTGGGTCAGAAGCGCTGCGGCCATCGCCCGAACAAGGAAGTCGTGGGAACCGACGAGATGGTGGACCGCGTGAAGGCCGCCGTGGACGCGCGCACCGACGACGGCTTCGTCATCATGGCCCGCACCGACGCGGCCGCCGTGGAGGGCATCGACGCCGCGATCGAGCGCGCCGTGGCTTACGTGGAAGCGGGCGCGGACATGATCTTCCCCGAAGCGATGAAGTCGCTCGACGACTACCGCCGTTTCCGCGCCGCCGTGAAGGTGCCGATTCTCGCCAACCTCACGGAGTTCGGCTCGACGCCGTTCTTCACGACCGAAGAACTGAAGAGCGCGAACGTGGATATCGCGCTCTACTGCTGCGGCGCGTATCGTGCGATGAACGCTGCCGCGCTGAACTTCTACGAGACCGTCAAGCGCGACGGCACGCAAAAGGCCGCCGTCTCGACGATGCAGTCGCGCGAAGACCTCTACCGCTACCTCGGCTATCACGCATACGAAGACAAGCTCGACGCGCTCTTTGCCGCGAAGAAGTAAATCCGCCCACCATATAGTTCACAGATACCTGGAGAGAGGAAGACACCATGAGCGAAGCAGAAAACACCACGCAAGCCGCTGGCGGTTTCAAGCCGAAGAAGTCCGTTGCGCTGTCTGGCGTGGCGGCGGGCAACACGGCGCTGTGCACCGTGGGCCGCACCGGCAACGACCTGCACTACCGCGGCTATGACATTCTCGACCTCGCCACCGCGTGCGAATTCGAAGAAGTCGCGTACCTGCTCGTGCACGGCAAGCTGCCGAACACGTCCGAACTGGCCGGCTACAAGGCGAAGCTCAAGGCGCTGCGCGGCCTGCCCGCCAACGTGAAGACGGCCCTCGAAGCCGTGCCCGCCTCGGCGCACCCGATGGACGTGATGCGCACCGGCGTCTCGATTCTGGGCACCGTGCTGCCCGAGAAAGACGACCACAACCTGCCGGGCGCACGCGATATCGCCGACCGCCTGATGGCCTCGCTCGGCTCGATGCTGCTGTACTGGTATCACTTTTCGCACAACGGCAAGCGCATCGAAGTCGAAACCGACGACGACTCGATCGGCGGCCACTTCCTGCACCTGCTGCACGGCCGCGCGCCGTCGAAGTCGTGGGTCGACGCGATGCACGTGTCGCTCAACCTGTACGCCGAGCACGAGTTCAACGCCTCGACGTTCACGGGCCGCGTGATCGCGGGCACGGGCTCGGACATCTACTCGGCCATCACGGGCGCGATCGGCGCGCTGCGCGGTCCGAAGCACGGCGGCGCGAATGAAGTCGCGTTCGAGATCCAGTCGCGCTACGAAAACGCCGACGACGCAGAAGCCGATATCCGCGCACGCGTGGAGAAAAAGGAAGTCGTGATCGGCTTCGGCCACCCGGTGTACACGATCTCGGACCCGCGCAACAAGGTCATCAAGGAAATCGCGAAGAAGCTCTCGAAAGAGCAGTCGAACATGAAGCTGTTCGACATCGCCGAGCGCCTCGAATCGACGATGTGGGAAGTCAAGAAGATGTTCCCGAACCTCGACTGGTTCAGCGCCGTGTCGTATCACATGATGGGCGTGCCGACCGCCATGTTCACGCCGATCTTCGTGATCGCGCGCACGGCCGGCTGGAGCGCGCACATCATCGAGCAGCGCATCGACAACAAGATCATCCGCCCGAGCGCGAACTACACGGGTCCGGAGAATCTGAAGTTCACGCCGATCAGCAAGCGCTAATCGCCGGAGGCGATGCGTCGTAGCGTGACGACGTCGCCTTCGATCCTGCGCATCGCCGCTTACAATCCATTTGGTCCCCAAGCCGTGAATACCGCCTACCGCAAGTCCCTCCCGGGCACCCGGCTCGATTACTTCGACGCGCGCGAAGCCGTCGAGGCCATCCAGCCCGGCGCCTACGCCACGCTGCCGTACACCTCGCGCGTGCTCGCCGAAAACCTCGTGCGCCGCTGCGACCCGGCCACGCTCACCGCCTCGCTTACGCAGCTCATCGAGCGCAGGCGCGACCTCGACTTTCCGTGGTTCCCGGCGCGCGTGGTCTGCCACGACATCCTCGGGCAAACCGCACTCGTCGATCTCGCCGGCCTGCGCGACGCCATTGCCGACCAGGGCGGCGACCCCGCCAAGGTGAATCCGGTCGTACCGGTGCAACTGATCGTCGACCACTCGCTCGCCGTGGAATGCGGCGGCTTCGACCCGGACGCGTTCAACAAGAACCGCGCAATCGAAGACCGCCGCAACGAAGACCGCTTCGACTTCATCAACTGGACGAAGAAGGCGTTCAAGAACGTCGACGTGATTCCTCCGGGCAACGGCATCATGCACCAGATCAATCTGGAGAAGATGTCGCCCGTGATCCAGGCGCGTGACGGCGTGGCGTTCCCCGACACCTGCGTCGGCACCGACAGTCACACGCCGCACGTCGATGCGCTCGGCGTGATCGCCATCGGCGTGGGCGGCCTCGAAGCCGAGAACGTCATGCTCGGCCGCGCCTCGTGGATGCGCCTGCCCGATATCGTCGGCGTGGAGCTGACCGGCAAGCGCCAGCCCGGCATTACCGCCACCGACATCGTGCTCGCCCTCACCGAGTTCCTGCGCAAGGAAAAGGTCGTGGGCGCCTATCTGGAGTTCCGTGGAGCAGGCGCATCGAGCCTCACGCTCGGCGACCGCGCCACGATCTCCAACATGGCGCCCGAGTATGGCGCCACGGCCGCGATGTTCTTCATCGACGACCAGACGCTCGACTATCTGCGTCTCACGGGCCGCGACGAAGAGCAGGTCAAGCTCGTCGAAACCTACGCGAAGACCGCGGGCCTGTGGGCCGATACGCTCGCCAACGCGCAGTACGAGCGCACGCTCACGTTCGATCTTTCGAGCGTGGTGCGCAACATGGCCGGCCCGTCGAATCCGCACAAGCGTCTGCCCACATCCGCTCTCGCCGAGCGCGGCATTGCAGGCAAGTGGGAAGAAACGCCGGGCCAGATGCCCGATGGCGCGGTCATCATCGCCGCCATCACGAGTTGCACGAACACGAGCAACCCGCGCAACGTGATCGCCGCCGCGCTGCTCGCGCGCAATGCGAACGCGCGTGGCCTCACGCGCAAGCCGTGGGTGAAAAGCTCGCTCGCGCCGGGATCGAAGGCCGTGGAGCTTTACCTCGAAGAAGCCAACCTGCTGCCCGATCTGGAAAAGCTCGGCTTCGGCATCGTCGCGTTTGCGTGCACCACGTGTAACGGCATGTCGGGCGCGCTCGACCCGAAGATCCAGCAGGAGATCATCGACCGCGATCTGTACGCGACCGCCGTGCTCTCGGGCAACCGCAACTTCGACGGCCGCATTCACCCGTATGCGAAGCAGGCGTTCCTCGCCTCGCCGCCGCTCGTCGTCGCCTATGCGATTGCGGGCACGATCCGCTTCGACATCGAACGTGATTCGCTCGGCACGGACAAGGACGGCAAGCCCGTGTACCTCAAGGACCTCTGGCCGAGCGACGAAGAGATCGACGCCATCGTCGCGAAGAGCGTGAAGCCCGAGCAGTTCCGCAAGGTCTACGAGCCGATGTTCGCGGCCACCGCGGTAACAGGCGAAACGACCGATCCGCTCTACGACTGGCGCGCGCAAAGCACCTACATCCGCCGTCCGCCGTACTGGGAAGGCGCACTGGCTGGCGAGCGCACGCTCAAGGGCCTGCGCCCGCTCGCGGTGCTCGGCGACAACATCACGACCGACCACCTCTCGCCCTCCAACGCCATCCTGCTGGACAGCGCCGCGGGCGAATACCTCGCGAAGATGGGCCTGCCCGAAGAGGACTTCAACTCGTACGCAACCCACCGCGGCGACCACCTCACGGCGCAGCGCGCGACCTTCGCGAACCCCACGCTCATCAACGAGATGGCCGTGGTGGACGGCGCCGTGAAGAAGGGCTCGCTCGCGCGCGTCGAACCGGAAGGCAAGGTCACGCGCATGTGGGAAGCCATCGAAACCTACATGGAACGCAAGCAGCCGCTCATCATCGTCGCGGGCGCGGACTACGGCCAGGGCAGCTCACGCGACTGGGCGGCCAAGGGCGTGCGTCTCGCGGGCGTGGAAGTGATCGTGGCGGAAGGCTTCGAGCGCATTCACCGCACGAACCTGATCGGCATGGGCGTGCTGCCGCTCGAGTTCAAGGCGGGCACGAACCGCACGACGCTCGGCATCGACGGCACGGAAACCTATGACGTGATCGGCGAGCGCACGCCGCGCGCCGACCTCACGCTCGTGATCGAACGCCGCAACGGCGAGCGCGTGGAAGTGCCGGTCACCTGCCGGCTCGACACGGCCGAAGAAGTGTCGATCTACGAAGCCGGCGGCGTGCTGCAGCGTTTCGCGCAGGACTTCCTCGAATCGTCACAGGCAGCGGCATAAACGGGAAACGGGCGGCGCAGCGGTCACACGCGCGCCGCCCTTCGTTTCAGGACAACACATGGCACACGTACCTCAGATCAAGATCCCCGCCACCTACATCCGCGGCGGCACCAGCAAAGGCGTGTTCTTTCGCCTCCAGGATCTGCCCGCTTCGGCGCAGCAGCCCGGCGTTGCGCGCGACAAGCTGCTCATGCGCGTGATCGGCAGCCCCGACCCGTACGGCAAGCAGATCGACGGCATGGGCGGCGCGACGTCGAGCACGAGCAAGACCGTGATTCTGGCGAAGAGCAGCAAGCCCGACCACGACGTCGACTACCTGTTCGGCCAGGTCGCCATCGACAAGGCCTTTGTCGACTGGAGCGGCAACTGCGGCAATCTCTCCGCCGCCGTGGGCCCGTTCGCGATCAGCGGCGGCCTCGTCGACCCGAGCCGCGTGCCCGACAACGGCGTGGCGACCGTGCGCATCTGGCAGGCCAACATCGGCAGGACCATCATCGCGCACGTGCCGATGACGAACGGCCACGTGCAGGAGACGGGTGATTTCGAACTGGATGGCGTGACCTTTCCCGCCGCCGAAGTGCAGCTCGAATTCCTCGACCCGGCCGCCGAGGAAGAGGGCGCGGGCGGCGCGATGTTCCCCACCGGCAATCTCGTTGACGACCTCGAAGTGCCTGGTGTGGGCACGCTCAAGGCCACGATGATCAACGCGGGCATCCCGACGATCTTCGTGAACGCCGAGACCATCGGCTACACGGGCACGGAATTGCAGGACGCGATCAACAGCGACGCGCAGGCGCTCGAAAAATTCGAGACGATCCGCGCGCACGGCGCGCTGCGCATGGGGCTCATCAAGCACCTCGACGAGATCGCCACGCGCCAGCACACGCCGAAAATCGCCTTCGTGGCGAAGCCCGCGGGCTATACGGCGTCGAGCGGCAAGCGCGTGGAAGCCGGCGATGTGGACCTGCTGGTGCGCGCCATGTCGATGGGCAAGCTCCACCACGCCATGATGGGCACCGCGGCCGTGGCGATCGGCACCGCGGCGGCCATTCCCGGCACGCTCGTGAATCTCGCGGCGGGCGGCGGCGAACGCAGCGCGGTGCGCTTCGGGCATCCGTCGGGCACGCTGCGCGTAGGCGCCGAGGCGCGTCAGGAAAACGGCGAATGGACGGTCACGAAGGCCATCATGAGCCGCAGCGCGCGCGTGCTGATGGAAGGCTGGGTGCGAGTGCCGGGCGACGCGTTTTAAGCAGCGGTTTTAGGAAGTACGCGGTTTGCGATGATGAAATAAACCGCCCTGACGTTGTGATGCGTCAGGGCGGTAATGAGCAACTGTCTTACCTGTCAAGCCGTGTGGATGGATTCATCCCACGGCTTTCCTGTTTTTGCGATGGCGTTGAGGATAGTCAGCAGCTTTCTCATGCAGGCAACCAGAACAACCTT